>DASWAK010000306.1:0-13183 GCA_036391175.1 Pseudolabrys sp. | reverse complement strand
GGCCATTCGGATGATGGCTTAAGCGGGGCGAAGAACTCAGCATTAAAAAATCCCGTGGCATCCGTGCCGTCGTCAGGTCGACCATGCTGTGAAACCACACTTTCCACCTCGGGAAAGCTGCGGATCGAGGCGCGCATTTGGTTGACATATCTGTTCCCTTCCTCAAGCGAAATTGTGGATGGCAACGTCGCTCGGATCCACAGGTTGCCTTCCTCGAGCTTTGGCAGAAACTCCAAGCCAAGGAGCCTTACGGCCAGAATAGCGATACAGAGGAGCACGGCCGCAGCTGCGAGCGTCCAGTTCTTTCTGCGTACCACGACCTCAAGGATAGGGATGTAAAACCGACGCAGTATATGCATGAGACGGGTTTCGGCTTCCTCGACATGAGGAGGTAGCAGCATTGCAGAAAGCGCCGGTGTAACGGTAAAGGTCGCAATCAAGCCGCCAGCTATCGCATAGGCATATGTTTTCGCCATTGGCCCAAAAATGTGGCCTTCCACTCCACTCAAAGTGAACAGCGGAATGAAACCAGCAATAATGATCGCGGAGGCAAACAGTATTGAGCGATTCACTTCGATCGCGCCGTGGAACAAGGCGAGCATTTTGCCGCGAAAGTCGCTGCCATGGGCGTGGTAGGCCATAGTTGCCTGGAAGGGAAGCTCGTCATGCGCGGCGAGCCGCCGAAACATACTCTCGACCATAATCACAGTCGCATCGACTATGAGCCCAAAGTCGATAGCGCCTACCGAAAGAAGATTGGCCGACTCTCCGCGCAGAACCATTATTCCGACGGCGAAAGAAAGTGCGAACGGTATGGTCGCGCCGACGATCAAAGCGCTGCGAAGATTACCCAGGAAAAGCCATTGCACTGCAAAAATAAGCGCAATGCCGATCGCCATGTTGTGCAGCACGGTCCTGGTAGTGATTTCGATCAGCTCTTTCCGATCGTATATGCGCTCGATCCTGACGCCCAGAGGGAGGACGTTCGACCTATTGATGTTGTCCACCTCACGCTCGACGCGCTCGATGGTCGGTGTACTCTGCTCACCGCGGCGCATGAGGACAATGCCTTGAACAATGTCGTCGTCATTGTTCATGCCGGCGATACCAAGGCGCGGTTTGGATCCGACCTTTACCGTGGCCACATCGCCTACCAGAGTCGGCAAGCCGTTGCTTTGCGTCAGCATTGTATTGCTGAGATCTTCCACACTACGAATTAGGCCCACGCCGCGCACCACTGCTGACTGCGGGCCAATGTCGACTGTGTTGCCACCGACGTTGATATTGCTGCTGCTCAGCGTCTGTATTACCTGTGGGAGCGTAATCTTAGAAGCAACGAGCTTGTTTAGATCGATCTCGACCTCGTACTGCTTGGTCTTTCCGCCCCAGCCAGTCACGTCAATAACACCTGGAACAGCGCGAAATCGTCGCTGCAGCACCCAATCCTGCAATGTCTTCAGATCAGTTACGCTGTAGGAGGGCGGGCCAGTGAGCCTATACCGATAGATCTCGCCAATCGGACTAACAGGCGAAATCTGTGGCTGCGCACCATTCAGCAATGGCGGCACCTGCGAAAGGCGATTGAGTACCTGCTGAAGTGCCTGCTCGTAGGTATAATCAAAATTAAATTGCAATTTTACGTCGGAGAGACCGTAAAGCGAAATCGTCCGTATCGATCGAAGATTCGGTAGCCCGGCGGTCTGTGCTTCAATCGGTATCGTGATGTAACGCTCGATTTCTTCCGCTGAAAGGCCAGCACTCTGCGTGATCACATCCACCATCGGCGGTGTCGGATCGGGATAGGCTTCAATATTAAGCTGCCAAAAAGCGAACAGCCCACCGACTAGTGTCGCGACGAACAGGACGAGCATGATGACGCGCTGCTTTAGCGCGAATGCAATAAGACCGTTCATGAAATAATTTTTGCTAGTTCCAGCTGCGGCCCCCACGGCCCTTTAGCCTACGGAACTCGTTTGTCACATAAACGGGCAGTAAATAAATAAAGGGGGGCTAGGTGTTATTGAATAAAAATTCAACGCTGAGTTTCAATTTCGTCGTATTCGTGAGTTTCTCTCACGTCCAAGCTCGGATGGCGCAGCTCGGCATTGAGAGATCGGTCTCAAAAAATGTGGCTTACCGAAATTTTCTGGATCGAAATTATCGCGGCAGGCGTGGCTAGTTTGCTGGTGGCTTGGTTTTTTCAATCTCTGTTAGATCGAAATACGAGAGGCAGATAGAGGGGTCTATAAGAAATTCTGACGCCTCGGCCTCAAATAAATGAGTTAGCAGGCGTCGAAATTTAAAGATTCCTTCGGGCGCGGCCTAAAGTAATATGTTGGGATGTCCAAGCTGATACGAGTTCTAATTTTCGCAACGTCCTGTGTAGCATTGCTTGCCATAGTTACTCTCATCGTTGTTGCGACGCGATTTAATCTGCTTATTGTAATCCCCGCTATCTTGAGCGCAGCTTACCTCGCGTTCTCGGCAGCTTATGCGACCATTCTGCCCGACAATAATTAGCGCAGCTATGATGCCCACTTTTGGTCATTAGCACCTAGTCGGTCAAGGCCGACGCTCGTACTTATCCGCTGTTACTCCAAAACGGACAAAGGCGGCAACAACTGGACTCTAGAACCGACAAATGGTTAGCCCGGAGGGGCAGTAATACCATGTAATGTTTCCTGCGTTTTCTCTCGCGGTATCGGCAGCTGTTTCCAGTACTTCATCAGAGACGTCACAGATAAGCATGTTTTCTTCTTCAGTTTGGTCCCGCTTGGTTTTGGTATAGTTCATGGCGTTTCAATCCTGGCTTCGTCCAATCGTTTCCGCTCAAGTCAGCTAAGAGGGAAACCTACCACCGTCGAACATCCGTTGATCTAGGTCAAAAATTGGCCAAGTAGCTGCGCGGCACCATTATCCGCTTTGTGCCATAAGCGGACATCGGGACAAACTTAGGTGTCAGCTATGGTCCGGCTAGATGCGGTCGTTCCCTGGCAAACGACGCCCCAGCCTCCGCCTTTGGATCAAAAGCAGAGGTTGCTTGGCGTGACGGAAGATCGCCATTTTGATGCCCCACAACCTCAGGGGCGAAGCACAATCTCTGCACCATGTGACAACAATGATCCGACCTATAGAATGCCTGTATGCGCCAGTTGTTGAGACTTCATCCGGACTCGCGTTGGTTTGCAGCGGCACATATTGAAGTGGGGGTCGCGCGTCCGCGCGCCGATAGTTTGGTGTTGTCCTATATCGTGACCGGCAAGATAAGCGACGTCCGTATGCCGCCTGTCATGGCGGCCGCGCGTAGCGACGAGCTTTGGCGGTACACCTGCTTCGAGGCATTTGTCCGTGCTTCGTCCGGCACCGAGTACTACGAATTCAACTTTGCGCCCTCGACGCAATGGGCGGCATATCGGTTCAGTAGCTACCGAAGCGGGAGGTGTGTGGCGGCCGAGATCTGCGCGCCTCAAATCGAAGTGCGATCTAGCCCCGACTGCTACACATTGCAGGCCTCGCTGGAGCTGAATCGCTTGTTGAGTTTGCCACGTAACGACTTGTGGCGTCTCGGTTTGTCAGCGTTGCTGGAAGATACGAGCGGTCGCAAGTCATATTGGGCGTTGGCGCATCCACCAGGGAAGCCAGATTTCCATCACGCGGACTGTTTTGAGCATGAGTTTTCTCCGGCCGTGCAGCCATGAAGTTTGGCATCGATCGCCTCATCGCCGAACCTGCTTTGCGTGCGCCACTCATGGGCAAGCGCGTGGCATTGCTCGCGCATCCCGCTTCTGTCACGGAAGACCTAACGCACGCGCTGGATGCGCTGGCCGCATGCGGCGACATGAAGATCAGCGCTGCCTTCGGTCCGCAGCATGGCCTGCGCGGCGACAAGCAAGACAACATGATCGAGTCGCCCGACTTCAACGATCCGGTGCATGGCATCCCGGTCTTCAGCCTTTATGGAGACGTGCGCAAGCCGACGGATGCCATGATGGATGCATTCGATGTGATCCTTGTCGATCTGCAGGATCTGGGTTGTCGAATCTATACGTTTATCACGACCCTGCGCTACGTCCTCGAAGCGGCATCGCAACATCACAAGACTGTTTGGGTACTAGATCGGCCCAATCCTGTGGGGCGGCCACTTGAAGGTTTGACGCTGCGCGCCGGCTGGGAAAGCTTTGTCGGCGCAGGACCGTTGCCAATGCGCCATGGACTCACGCTCGGCGAGCTGGGTCTGTGGTTCGTCAGGACGCTCAAGCTCGATGTCGAGTATCGGGTCATCGAGATGCAGGATTGGCAACCCGATGCCGCGCCGGGGTTCGGCTGGCCGTTGGGCGCCCGCACGTGGATCAATCCCAGTCCTAACGCGCCCAACTTGTGGATGGCGCGCGCCTATGCGGGGACGGTTATGCTCGAGGGCACGACGCTCTCGGAAGGGCGCGGCACCACTCGGCCGCTCGAACAGTTCGGCGCTCCCGATATCGATGCGCGGGCAGTCATGAAGGAAATGGAGGTCCTTGCCCCGCGGTGGCTCGATGGTTGCCGTTTGCGCGAGTGCTGGTTCGAACCCACGTTTCACAAACATGCGGGCCAGCTTTGCCACGGCGTGCAGATACACACGGAAGGTCCCGCTTACGATCACCAGACGTTTAAGCCCTGGCGCATCCAGGCACTCGCCTTCAAGGCGATTCGCGGTTTGTACCCGAGCTACGCGCTGTGGCGCGATTTCGCCTACGAGTACGAGCACGGCAGACTCCCCATCGATGTCATCAACGGCGGCCCGTTGTTGCGAGAATGGGTCGACGATGCGTCGGCGATGCCGCATGACCTGGATGTGCTGGCGCTATCCGATGAGCAGGCTTGGTCGAGCCTGCGTCAACGATACCTGCGCTACGCAAAGCCGTAGGACGCAGACAGCTCGTAGGTGCGTTAGCGCAATGAAAACGTTGTGCACTCAGTTGGTGCGCACCTCATCGGTGCTACCGTCGAGCCAGGTTGCGACGACCTTCAGCTCCTGAGTGAGAGCAACGAGATCGGCGCGAGCGCCCGGAACGAGCGCCCCGCGCTCGTTGTCCAGGCCAAGAAATCGCGCGGGGGTCAGCGAAGCGGCGCGGAGCGCGTCCTCGAGGGGGAGCTCGGCCAACCTGACTGCATTGCGCACCGCCGAGGCCATATCCAGGTGCGCGCCCGCCAGGCTGCCCTCTTCCGTGGTCAGCCGTCCGTCAATTAGCTTGATCGTTCGACCAACCAGTTCGAAACGGTCCAGCGATGTCCCGACCGTCGGCATGGCATCGGTGATCAGAGTAATTCGGTTGGAGCCCTTCGCCGCAAACGCGGCCCGGACCGAAACGGGATCGACATGGATCCCGTCGACGATGAGACCGGCCGTCAGCCGGTGCTCCGCCAGCGCCGCGCCGATGATTCCGGGGGCACGCGCACTCAACGGCGGCATTGCATTGAACAAGTGAGTCACGCCGGTTGCGCCATCCGCGACCGCCTGCATTACCACGTCAGCGGGCGCCTCGCTGTGCCCGATCGAAATCCGCACACCCGAGGACGCCAACGTCCGGACAAAGCCGGCTGGAACGCATTCGGGCGCTAGCGTGACCAATGACCTGCCGGCACCGGCGAGTTCGCACAATTCCTCCAGGTCGCCCGCACCAGGTTTGGCGACTCGATCAGGCCGGTGGACACCCGGGCGCCGCGGACTGATGAAGGGGCCTTCCAGGTGCAGGCCGAGGACCCCGTCCCGGCCACCGATCGAGCGAGCCGCTGCGACGGCGGTGCGCACCTGCTCACGAGTATCGCTGATCAGGGTTGGGAGGCAGGCCGTGGTGCCGTAGCGACGGTGCGCCCGGGCAATGGCGCGCATGCCGTCGGCCGTCGGTTGATCGTTGAGGAGGACGCCGCCGCCCCCATTGACCTGCAAATCTATGAAGCCGGGGGCAAGGAAGGCGCCGGCCGGGAGCCGCGTCTGCGGCCAGTCGGGGGGGACCTCGCCCCAGGACCCAAGTCCAACAATGCGACCGTCCCGCACCAACACCGCGGCTTCGGCACGCCAGCCGTGACCATCAAAAGCGCGGTCCGCCAGGACGGCATGCCCGTCGGCGATTGAAGGATTGTTTCGACCCGGGCTCATCTATGTCCTTGGCGGGCTGGATTGGTAGCGCAACAAATCCAATCTAAGTTAAAGGGCGCCGAATACCCAGAGCATCACCCGCCGACGCAAATACCGTTTGCCGACAGGGTGATGCGCTCATCTGGCGCGACCAGACGCAAAGCCCGCGCCGGCTTTGCTGATCGCACTCCTGGCGACGGAAGAGAAACAGCATGGACCGGTTGGTCATTCGTGGTGGCAGACGCATTGAAGGCTCGGTCCAGATCCGCGGGGCGAAGAACGCGGCTCTGCCGCAGATTGCCGCTGCGCTGCTCAGCTCCGAACAGCTGGAGTTGACGAATGTTCCCGAAGTGACGGACGTCGATACCATGCTCGCGCTGATGCGCGAGTTCGGCGTGGTTGCCAACCGCAGCCCTGGGCGGGTGCTGGTGCTGGATGCCGGCGGAGCCAGCAACGCGCAAGCGCCCTACGACATGGTCCGCCGTATGCGCGCCAGCATTCTCGTCCTGGCGCCGCTGCTGGCCCGTTTCGGTTCTGCGCGCGTATCCCTGCCGGGGGGCTGCGCGATCGGCGCGCGGCCGATCGACCTGCATCTCAAGGCACTGGACGCGCTCGGGGCCGATGTGGACATAGAGTCCGGCTACATTCACGCGCGAACCAAAGGCGACGGGCTGCGCGGCGGCCGTATCGTGCTGTCCTCGCCATCCGTGGGGGCAACCGAGACGGCCCTGATGGCGGCGATCCTCGCACGGGGTGAAACCGAGGTTCTGAACGCAGCGCGCGATCCCGAAGTCTGCGACCTCGCGCTCTGCCTGACCACGATGGGAGCACGCATCGAAGGTGCCGGGACGCATCGAATTCTGGTGCAGGGGGTGGATGCCCTCCACCACGCCCGTCACGAACTGATCACCGACCGCATCGAGGCTGGGACCTACGCCATCGCCGCGGCCATCACCGGCGGTCATCTCGAGATCCTCGGCGCCCATCTCGAGCACCTTGGGTCGGTCGGTGCGGTCCTAGAAAGTGCCGGAGTTCAGATCTGGCCGACCGATCGGGGTCTGATGGTTGTCCGCTCTGGCCCCTTGCAGGCCATCGACGTCGTGACGGAACCTTACCCCGGATTTCCCACGGACTTGCAGGCGCAGTTCACGGCCTTGATGACCATCGCATCAGGCGCATCGGTCATCCGCGAGACTGTGTACGAGAGCCGATTTATGCACGTACCCGAGCTCGGGCGGCTCGGCGCCAACATCTCGCTGCAAGGCTCGACGGCGCTGGTGCGTGGCGTCGAGCGGCTGCATGGCGCGGAAGTGATGGCCACTGACTTGCGCGCATCGGTGAGCCTGGTCCTCGCCGCCTTGGTCGCCGAAGGCGAAACGACCGTCCATCGCATTTACCATCTCGATCGCGGGTATGAGTCACTCGACCGCAAGCTGGTGCAATGCGGTGCGGATATCCAACGGGTCGCAGGATGATGACGGCTTCAGAACCTGGTCCGCTGTTTGTCGGCGTTGACGGTGGCGGCACGGGCTGCCGTGCGCGCCTCGAGGACGCGGAGGGATGCTTGCTGGGGACCGGGATTGCCGGCCCCGCCGCGCTGCGCATAGGGGTCGACAGCGCGCTTGCCGAAGTGGAAAAGGCTTGCCGCGTCGCGCTCGAGGAAGCCGGGCTTGACTCCAACGCGCTGAGTTCTGTGTATGCTGCCGTCGGACTCGCCGGGGTAGGCCGCAAAGGCGTGCTCGAACAGCTCGTGCTGCGACCGCATCCCTTCCGCTCCGTCGTTTACGCCCATGATGCGACGATCGCCTGCATCGGGGCGCATGGCGACCGAGATGGCGGCATCGTCATCGTTGGAACGGGTAGCGTCGGCTTTGCCATTGTCGGCGAACGCGAGATCAGGGTTGGCGGCTATGGCTTTCCTATATCCGACGAGGGTAGCGGGGCCGATCTCGGGCTGCACGCGATCCGCCTGGCGTTACGGGCCTATGATGAGCGTGCCGTCGGCACCAGCCTCACGCACGACGTGATGATGCGCTTCCACAACGATCCGTTCGAGGTCGTTGCCTGGATGGATCACGCGACGGCCACGGACTATGCGACCTTCGCGCCTTTGGTGATGCGGCATGCGGATGCCGGAGATCCGGTCGCGCGACGGATCGTCCGGGATGCCGCGGAACAGATCGACGAACTGGTGCGCCGGCTGTCCGAGTGCGGCGCTTCCCGCGTCGCACTCCTGGGCGGGCTCGCATCTTCGATGCAGCCGTGGCTGGCGCCGGATGTCCAGCGCCGGCTGGTTCCGGTCGAGGGCGATGCGGTGGATGGCGCCTTGCATCTCGCCCGGCGTGCCGTCATGAAGGGATAACGTCCGCGGGCCGACGTATAGAGCGAATGCCGGCCGCGTTTACGGCATAACCGAGACAGGGTCATGCGCACCGAGCAAATCAGCCCACGCTACGTCGAACTCGATTCCTGGTCCGCAGCGGAGATGATCGCGGCCATGTATGAGGGGCAGCTTGCGGCGGCCGCTGCGGTTCGTGGCGCACTTGGCGCCATCGCCGCAGCCGTCGAGGACGCGGTGCCGGCGCTGCAACGAGGCGGACGGATCGTCTACGCCGGAGCCGGCACGTCTGGGCGCATCGGCGTGCAGGACGGGACCGAGCTGCCGCCAACCTATGACTGGCCCGCCGATCGTCTTGTGTTTGCGATGGCGGGGGGGCTTGACGCGCTCGTCCGGAGCGCTGAGCAGGCCGAGGACAACGAGGCCGCCGGCACGCAAGCTATGGCGGACGCGAAGATCGGCGCCAATGATGTCGTCATCGGCGTCGCAGCGAGTGGCACAACTCCTTTTACGATCGGCGCGTTACGGGCGGCCAGTGCCTCGGGTGCGGTGACGATCGCCGTCGCTAACAACCCCGGCGCTCCGCTGTTCGAGGTCGCGCGCCATCGTATCCTAGCCGACACAGGAAGTGAGGTGATCGCCGGTTCCACCCGGATGAAGGCAGGCACCGCCCAGAAGATCGTGCTGAACCTGTTCTCGACCGCCGTTATGGTGAAAATGGGCCGCGTCTATCGCGGGTTGATGGTGGATATGCGGACGCGGAGCGCTAAGTTGCGCCGGCGCGCAGAAGCCATGGTCAGGGAAATCGTCCGCTGTCCGGCAGGCGACGCGGCGCGCTATCTCGAACAGGCAGACGGGGACGTAAAGACGGCCGTCCTGCTCGGCTTGGGAATCGGCCGCAGCGAAGCTGTGCAGCTGCTACAGCGTCACGGGGGCAATCTGCGCTCTGCCATCAACGCGTTCACGCGCAAAAATGGCTGAACCGCGTCCCGGAAGCGCGATGGCACGCGAGACCGCCGAAATTCCAGCGGCGGCCGAGCGTCTTCTAGCGCGTCCCGGTGTGTTCGCGGCGATCGTCGAACGGATCGAGCAGGTCAATCCGCGTATCGTCGTTTTCTGCGGGCGCGGCAGCTCGGGTCATGTCGGGGTTTATCTGCGCTACCTTTTCGAGGTGCGGCTTGGCCTGCTCGCGTCCGCTGCCGCACCTTCTGTCGTGACTGCCTACCGGCGGCCTCCGGAATTGCGCGATGCTCTGTTCATCGTTGTGTCGCAGTCTGGGCGTAGTCCCGATCTCGTCAACGCCACACAGGTGGCACGCCAGTTGGGCGCGCTCACTCTTGCCATCGTCAACGATGAAAACTCTCCCGCAGCCGCCACGTCCGAGCTGGTGCTGCCGATCGGCGCAGGAACTGAAGACGCCGTTGCAGCAACCAAGACCGTCGTGCTGTCGATGATCGCCGGGGCGCAGCTGGTGGCGGCGCTGGCGCGCGACGACGATCTGAACGACAGCCTCCAACATCTGCCGCTCCGATTGTCCGGCGCGCTCGCGTGCAACTGGTCGGCCTGGGCGGACAGTGCGGCGGGCGCGGCGGCGGCCTTTGTCGTAGGACGAGGATACGGCCTCGGTTGTGTACGCGAGATCGCGCTCAAGGTGGCCGAAATTTTGCGGGTCCCGACTCTCGGCTACAGCGCGGCCGAGCTACGCCACGGGCCGCGTGCATCGATCACGCCGGCAACGCCCGTGCTGGTGCTGCGGCAGAACGACCAAGCCGCCGCCACTGTCGACGAGATTGTCCGTGACCTGCACGACGCGGGCGACAGGGTGTTTACGGCCGGAGGCGCGGCGGGGACGCTGCCCTGGATCGGCGACGGTCACCCGGTTTGCGATCCAGTCCTTATGCTCATCCCGGCCTATCGCGCCATCGAGGCGGCGGCACGCCGACGAGGCTTCGATCCAGACAATCCGCCCTATCTGAGCAAAGTGACGCGCACATTGTGACGCCCGATGCGTAAGCGTCTCGTTCATTTGTTCTGCTTTTGCAGCAAATATGCGCTGCCGAGCAGCCGATATGCGGCGTTCCGATGCGATGATGATGTTTTGCATTCTCTGGTTAGTCAGGTGTGCGTGAACTCTGCCGCTCTGCGCCAAGCCATAACGGCTTTTCCTGCAGTATCACCCCGCGTTCTGAGCTGTTCGCCAAGATACTCCCCGACGGCTACCCAGAAGCTTTTTGCTAGGCAGTAAACTTGGATTTTGTAGGCTTGGCCGCAAACATCAATTGTACGTTCTGGCATGTGATTTAATCCCCGAACACCGAACGGAGTTTTGCGGTCCAATGCTTGCTAAAACTTTAAACGAGCTGACGTTCGACTTAGGCGGTAGCAAAGCGGGCGTTTTCTAGCAGGTAAGGTTGTATATTCAACGGTTTGAAGGGTATGTCTGCTATGGGTCATCAGCGGACATAAAGCAGTCGCCTCGGACGTAGATCTACAAGTCGTTACTGCGGCAGCAACTCTGTAGGAAAGCTTTTCATGTCGCGGGGCACCGCTACGTTGATGCCGCTGACGGGTACTGCGTAGTAAAAATGATTACTGGCCACGATTGTCCTGCCCCCAGCAGCAACAACCTCAACGACGGTGGCGATGAACAGGGTCGCGACGACGGCTATGGTGAGCGCTTGGCGCATGGCAGCTTCCTTCCTCAGTTTTGAATAGTAGGGCTGATTGCGCGAGCACGATGTGATCATCGTCACAAAATTTCTCTTTTTACAGTAGCGAGAGCCTGTCCGTTGTTACTCCCGTTTTGTGCCATTAGCGTACATCGCGCGGCAACCGAGAGGTGAATTATTCAAAAAGCCGGCAAACCGACGCCGCCGGCCCAAGTAAGGGTCACTTTCTTCGGTCAGCCAGTCGACGGCTACTTGGCAATCCCTTCGACAATGAACGCAAGTGACTCCGTTGATTTGGCCCGGATTACGTCGACCTCTTTCTGGGCCGCCGAGTTGTACCAAGCCTGTGCTTTCTCGATGCTGTCGATCTTGATTAGGGCAAGTCGCGCAGGCGGAGTTCCATCGAGGCTAGTTATGTTACCGGTGCGGATAAGGTAATGACCGCCGGCAGCCTCCGCTGCTGCCTGCCCCTTTACGGGAAGCGGTTTGTAAGCTTCCGCATCGGTTATTTTTTGAATTGCAATGACAACATAAATTGGTGGCTTGGCCTGAGCATGCAGTCCTTGGATTACAGCCGCACCGAGACCGGCGCCGGCTAGCAAGGTCAACGCCATTCTGTATGTCACGTTCACAGGTCGTTCCTCTCCGGTAGGCATTTTCGGAAGTTGCAATTTGTAAACGTGACGATGACGTGCGTCGAGTGTTTGAATCGGGACAGGTGGACATTCGCGGCTGCGCAATGTCCGCTTTGCCGCCAATAGAAGACAAAGGCGGCTACGGCTAAATTGTCCGCTAACGGACTCATGCGCTGCAACAAAGCCAAGTAGGGCCAGCGCTTGCTCAGGCGGGCGCGACCAATCACATCGCATCGGGCAAGCGCGCCGCGGCGACCCTACCTCAACCGGCATTCCCCGTATGACCGCGCCATCCGATGCGGACAGCCGCTATGGGTCAAAGCGGACATTCGCAAGGCACGCGCGTTGGCGCGCTACTAGTTATTGAAACGGAGCAATGACTTTTCAGATTGAGCATGGGGGCGAATCGGCAGACCTTGCGCCTTCGTTTCATAATCAAAACCATGTCCGCGGCAGTAGCACACGTGCCTGAGAACCTCCCTGGACTCTCCACTTTTTCTAACCGTGACCACCTCAATACCCATAGGCACTGTCTTCTGGCATTCAAGGCACCGAACAACCTCAGAGAGATAGACCACTTCGGTGATATTGGGATCTTTAGTCGGTATTTTTCCTATTATTTCGCGCATCGCTCGCCTCCTAACGCCTCGCGTCAGTGTTTTGGCTCAGGACACGGGTGTATCTTTCGCCACGCACCTTAATTTCATCCAAAACGGACCAATTCAAATTGTAATAATTGCGCTGACCAAGAGGTCAAATGCGTCCAGATTACTGCCGTTTGGCATCAACCACGTCGGCATCGAGTTCACGCGCCAGCTTCAACATTTCGTGTACGAGCGCGACACGGGCAACCGGATCTTTGCGAGCGATGACCACCGACATGAGATTCGAATGTCCGCTTTGTGCCAGAAGCGGATTCATGCAGCGCAGCAAAAAGGATCGTTATTCGATCACCTCATCAAACGGCTGAGCAGCGATTGCGGAGCGGTGATGTCGCGCGCCTTGGAAGTCTTGAGGTTTATGATCAGCTCGACTTTCGTAGTTTGCACGACCGGCAGGTTGGCCGGCGTCGCGCCCTTGACAACTTTCTACCTTCGGCGCGTGGGCCGCCCTATTAGCAACGAACGATACTTATTGTTTCTTTGCTGTCAGGAACCGTTACGGTCTGTGCGGAGCAGCCCGGCACAATTGTTCTGACAACTGGTTCAGGAACTGTTTCAGAACGCCTGATCACCTCCGGATATTGATGTACTGCATCCCAGAGAGGTTCATATGTGTTTCTGAAACGGATATCGCCTGATATTGATCGTTCTCCATTCCCTAGTCCGTAGAAGAAGCCCCCAGCTGCTGGCCCGAAAGCCGGTACATTGCGTTGGCCTGCCACGCTGATAACCTCCGGATATTGATGCACCGCATCCCAGAG
>DASWAK010000305.1:0-1713 GCA_036391175.1 Pseudolabrys sp. | reverse complement strand
GCTTGACTACGAGAGCCGCTTCAAGGAGGCGGTGATCGACCGCTTTGCCGAGAGTTACATCCACGGCGAGACGCCGGTGCCCTGCGTTGATTGTAACATGTCAATCAAGTTCCACGATCTGCTTGTCACTACGCAGGAACTCGGGGCCGAAATACTCGCGACCGGCCACTATGTTGCTTCACGGCCGTTGTCCGGCGGCGGGCGCGCGCTTTATCGCGCACGCGAGGACGAGCGCGACCAGAGCTATTTCTTGTTCGGCACCACTCGTGAACAGCTTAACGTTCTGCGCTTCCCGCTCGGCGAGCGAACCAAGATGGAGACGCGCGAACTTGCCCGCCGATTCGATCTGGGGGTCGCCGACAAGCATGACAGTCAGGACATTTGCTTCGTGCCGTCCGGCCACTACGCTGAGATGATCGAGCGCCTGAAGCCAGGCGCAGCGGAAGCCGGCGACATTGTCGATCTCGACGGTAGGGTGCTCGGTGGGCATTTGGGTATTATTCACTTCACCGTTGGTCAACGCCGCGGTCTGGGTATCGCTGCTGGCTCGCCACTTTATGTCGTGCGCCTCGATGCCGAGCGTCGCCGCGTCGTGGTTGGCCCGCGCGAGGCGCTGCGCATGAGCCGCATCGTATTGCGCGACGTCAATTGGATTGGCGAAGGCTCGCTCGACGAAGCCCTTGCCGATGACCGTCGTGAAGTATTCGTCAAGGTGCGTTCAACCCGTCCGCCGCAAGCCGCATGGCTGCGGCATGGCGCCAACGGCTGCGAAGTCGAACTGGTGGATGGCGAACACGGTGTATCGCCTGGCCAAGCCTGCGTGTTTTATGACACCGGTGAGGGGCAGGCACGTGTTCTCGGTGGCGGTTTTATCAAAAGTGCGGTTCCAGCCGCGGATTACCAGCAGATCGATGAGCGAATAACAGCTGCTGCGATACGCGGTTAAGTTCGGCCGTATGGGGGCGGATATCGACAAATCGAGCGTGGAGCGTGCCTATGCGCGCTGGGCGCCGGTCTATGATCTGGTATTCGGCGCAGTGTTCGATGCCGGCCGGCGTGCGGCGATCCTCGCCGCCGAGCAAGCTTGCGGATCGGCCGGCGGGCGTATCCTTGAGGTCGGCGTCGGAACTGGCATATCGCTACCCGACTACGCACGAAAAAACCGGCTGGTGGGCATCGACTTGTCCGAGCCGATGCTACGCAAGGCGCACGAGCGCGTCGCCGAGCGCAGGCTCAGCAACGTCGAGGCACTGGCGGTTATGGATGCCGAACGGATGGCGCTGCCGGATCGGTCCTTCGACGTCGTCGTTGCTCAATTCGTCATTACTGCGGTGCCCAAACCCGAAGCCACCCTCGACGAATTCGCGCGGGTAATCCGGCCCGGCGGCGAGATCGTGCTCGTCAATCATATCGGCGCGGAGACAGGCCCACGTCGCGTGTTTGAGCTTTGCTTCGCTCCGATCGCTCGGAGACTTGGCTGGCGGCCCGAATTCCGCTTCGGCCGACTCGCCGACTGGGCTGCAGGCCATGGCGGCGTACGGCTAATCGAGCACCGGCCAATGCCGCCGCTCGGACATTTTTCATTGATTCGCTTTGAGCGTCTGGCTGACAAAGCGGGCTAAGGGGAACTCTCGCTTCCGCCAAGCCGTTATCTTTGAGCGCTGTATGGATACGCGCCAAATGGGAGCGTGCAATGGTCCGCGAAATCCGCAC
>DASWAK010000304.1:0-3396 GCA_036391175.1 Pseudolabrys sp. | reverse complement strand
GGAGGACGAGGAAGTCACCGCCGCCGACCGGCTGATCGTGGAATCGCCGACGCCCACCGGAATTATCGCGATCCGCGCGATGGCGCCGGAACCGGGCCTGATGCGGGCGGCGCAGGCTGCCGTTGCCGCCTCACGATGCGCGACCCAGCAACCCGAGCCCCCAGCGCGGCCAGCCGAGCGGGCGCGCCCTCTCGAGCCCGTGCGCCCGCGCCGGTAGCTATTTTATCCTGAAGAGCTGCTTATCCGTTCGCGCCGAACGAGCCGGGTCGCATTGCCCACCCGTTCGCCCCCGCCAAACGTGAACTCTTGTCAGCGACGGCGGCGAAATGTTCATCAAAGTTGGCTGGTGTTTTGTGTTCAGCGCGCGACGCGGCGGCGGCGACGGCGTCCCGCGTTATTGCCGGTATCAGGTTCAAGACCATTCGATCCATCCGATCCGCGATCGATACGGATCACCGGGAGAATGATGACGGTCGCAGGTTCAGTATTGGCGTCGACATATTTGCCGCCGCGCGGGCCCACCTCGTCTGGAAATCGGATGATCTCGCCCATTGCAAATTCCCCCTTACCGCCCAGATCTGCGCCTCCTTGAAGCCACCGGTTCGGCGCCTTCCAGCAATTAAAGGACTTGCAGGGTTAACGGTCTGCTAACGCCGCCCGACTAATCTCGGTTATCCCGTAGTGGCGTAGCGTTCGTTCTTATGGTGAAGCCTTCCACGTCCGATTCGCTGGATAACCTCGTTGATCTCGCGTGCCGCGACGGCGTCGATGTGCGCCCGACCTTGCTGCGCGTGCTGACCGACCTTTATGTCCAGAAGCCCATCCATAGCGCCGAAGAGGAAACCCAATTTGTCGAGTTGGCGCTGGGGCTGATCGACGCAGTCGACTCCCAGACCCGCGCCGCGGTGACAGCGACCCTGCAAGCCTACCCGGCAGCCCCGGCCGCCGTTATTCGCAAACTTGCTGATGCTTCTTCGGGGCCCGGCGCCCGCGGCAAGCCCGAAATGCACGAGCTCATTGAACTGTTCTTTTCCGCCCGTTCCGAAGAGCGCCGGCTGATCCTCATCAATCTCGACGTCGCCTCCGGGCCAGCAATACGCCGGCCTATGCCGGCGGCCAGCGAATTGATCCGCCGTCTTGAAAACGCGGCGCTCCAGCGCAACCAAGGCGAATTCAGCCGCGTGCTGGAGCGCGCACTTGGGATCAGCCGCGAGCTCGCCGACAGAATCGCGCGCGACAATTCCGGCGAACCGATTGTGGTCGCGGCCAAGGCGCTCGGCATAAAGGCTGAGGTGCTCCAGCGCATTCTGCTCTTCCTAAACCCGGGCATCGGCCAATCGACCCAGCGGGTTTATGAACTCTCGCGTCTGTTTGACGAACTTAACCCTGCGTCCGCCGAACACATGCTGACCATCTGGCGCACGACCGTGCGACGCCACTCGGTGTACGCATCCGTTTATTGGAATGACGAGCGCCATGGTCCGCGCTCTGCGCCGAAGCCGGCGTCACCCCGGGTTGCGGGGAAGCGCGATGCGCGTCCTTCGCGTTTCAAGACCAACGAGCGGTAGATCAGCGCGAAAACCAACCCGAGCACAGTTACGTCACCACGTTGTCGAGAAAATTCCGGCCAATGTGATCTTCCACCTCCACAATCCATATGTCCGGATCGAAACGGATTTCCTTCACCAGGCGCGATTCGATTTCAGCCTCCGTCGCCGGCCGCTCGCGGCCGACGAAGGCCGTGAACATGCGATCTGTGGGCTTTGCCTCATCGAATGCAGTCTGCGATGCCGGCCCATAGAGAGTGCCGGTCCCATCGAGCCGATTGATCTTGATAAAGATTACCCCGGCCTCCTCAGCTCCGCGCCGGCGCACAGCCGCGAAGACGCCCTCGACATTGCACCGGCGCAGATAGGCCGCGACCCATATACCGGATTTCAACCGCATCAGCATCAGTAGCACGAGCGATTGCCGCGCCGCTATTCACTCCAGCGGCCGGCCCGTCATGGCGGCAAGGTCACGCACGAGATGGTCTGATATCTGTCCAGTGACAGGCAGTCGATGATCCCGTTCGAATTTCTCGACTGCGGCCCGCGTCTCAAGATCGACGACGCCGGTCGGCTTGATCTGTCCATAACCGAAATCGGCAAGCGCCCGCTGTACGGCTGTCACGCGCTTGGATGGCGTAATCAATTTGGCAATCGCATCGGCAGGTGGAGCGATCGATGCCGCGCTGGCACTCGATGGCTTCACATTGGACGCGGCGATAGCGCGCAGCAGACCGTCGCTTGCGTCAGGGTTGGCTTTCAATCCAGCGACCTGAACGAAATCGCGCACTGCCGTATCAGTCTTGGCACCCCAGATGCCATCGGCGGGCCCGTCGTAGAATCCCTTGCGGGCGAGCTCGCGCTGGATATTGGTTATAAGTTGGAGCCGGCCCTGATTGCCCGGCTCAGCCACCAGATTGGACGGCGCGCTCTGCAAGCGCGGCACGAGCGCAGCCTGCTGCTGGAGCAGCGGCCGCGTCGCAAATATTGGCGCGGGGTGGGGACCCTTTTGCAGAAATAGCGCATTGGCGACGATCGCAAATAAAGCGACCGTCGCTGTCACAAGGCCGACGAATTCACGCGGATGCTGACTGATC
Source organism: Pseudolabrys sp. (assembly GCA_036391175.1). GTDB lineage: Bacteria > Pseudomonadota > Alphaproteobacteria > Rhizobiales > Xanthobacteraceae > Pseudolabrys. The sequence continues at coordinate 752 of DASWAK010000304.1, read as the reverse complement.
GCTTCTGCGACCATGCCGGCGCCTTTGAATGTGTTGGCTTGTTTACGAACGGATCGTCTAGGCACTTTTCTTCACTCGATCATTTGTGGCCATGGGAAAGCTCCGATTGCGCTTGGTGACGAGCTTGACGGGATCGCTCGCGCTGCGCCCGCCTTCGCATTCAAGGGGCAGCCGCACTGTCACCCGCGTTCCCTCGCCGAGCCGGCTCTGGATGTCGACCTCGCCGCCGTGCAAACGCACCAGGCCTTTGACGATCGACAGGCCGAGGCCCGACCCGTCGTGGCGACGATCGCAGGAGGCGCGCGCCTGGAAAAAGGCTTCACCTAGGCGTGACAGATCGGTATCGCCAATGCCGATGCCCGTGTCCTCGACCGTTACGGTAAGTTTCGGTCCGTCACGCTGGGCACTCACCGTCACCCGGCCACCATGCGGCGTGAACTTGACGGCATTGGATATGAGATTAATCAGAATCTGGTTAAAGGCCCGCCGATCGGCCGTCACTTCCGGAAGATCCGGGCCGAGGCGCATCGAAAGCTCAACTCCTGCTTCCTGTGCCTTCAGTGCTAGCAAATCTGTACAGCTTTCGATCTCCGGCGCCGGTTCGAATGGTTGCGGCGTAATCTCGAAATTGCCGGTCTCCATGTTGGAAACGTCGAGAATGCCATTGACGATCAATAACAGGTGGCGGCCGGAATCGTTGATCAGCTTCGCATATTCGGACCTGCGCCCCGAACCGAGCTCAAGCGACTCAT
>DASWAK010000303.1:0-7589 GCA_036391175.1 Pseudolabrys sp. | reverse complement strand
TCAATACGAACGGTCACGACGTCGCCGTTTGTAACTCTCGGCGCTTGTCCGCTGTTACTCCTAGCGGACATTGGGCGGGCGCGGTCGGGATTGTCCGCATTGTGCCAATAGCGGACATTTCGCTCGGTAATCCTAAGTGCGCATTGTCTCTGAAATCAGACCTTCGGCGCTGCAAGAAGCACGTCCGTTAAGGGCAAATGGCGACTTTATCTTATCTATCTGCTCAGGCGCTTTTCCATGGAGGACAGCGCTCTCTTATTGGCTTTCATTATGCGCCGCTCCTCTTCGCATGTGCTCATCTGGTTGGCTGCGATGCAGTTTTCATAGTCCGCAACGGAGCGTTCGTAGTCGCGGCGCGCGTCTTGGTCCGGCCTATCAGTTGCGCATGCCGAGAGCACGCCTGCGGCTGCTACAATCGTGGCCTTAACTGCAAAACGAATTTTCATCACGTATCCCTTGGACCCGCAAAGACCTTAATTGTTGCGTCAACCGATCAAATCGTTGAATCCTAGGCCCCTAAGGGTGATAGCAAGACTTAGCGGCTTTAGCGCCGAGTTCCGCGATTGGGGCCAGAAAGAAGTAGCACGTTAATGCGATCACGGCGTAGCTGAGTTAAGGTCGCAGAGGCAACTCAGTTATTAGGGGAGGATAAGATGCCTTACGCATTAATTACGGCACTCATCTTCGCGCTGGTAGCGATCTTGCACGGCTGGAGGATTTTTAAAGGATGGACTGTGCAGATTGGGCCCCATTCCGTGTCGATGACGGTTTCGTGGGTCGGTGTTGCCGTTGCTGCTCTGCTCGCGATTTGGGGCTTTTCGCTGAGCGCCTAGCGCAGGCAGCGACGTAGGTCCTGGCTCTCAAGCCCAACGCTGTACGCTCAATGTCCGCTTTGGGTCAGAAGCAGACATATGCGGCGCAAAAACTCATGTCCGCTTTACTCCCAATAGCGACCGCGAAAGCAGATTCCCGCAAAAGGTCATGTCCGCTTTACCCCTAAAAGCGGACATGTGCGGTGCACTAGCTCATGTCTGCTTCGGGCCAAAAGCGGACATCGCCAGCCTTATTCGATAACCTCGTCGGCTCCGGTGAGCAGCGCCGGCGGCACGGTTAGGCCGAGCGCTTTAGCGGTCTTGAGGTTGATGACCAATTCGAATTTCGCGGGAGCTTGCACTGGCAGGTCGGCTGGCTTCTCACCCCGAAGAATGCGATCAACATAATTCGCCGCCTGCCGGTAGAGTTCGGGAAAATCGAGACCGTAGGCTATAAGTCCGCCGTCTGTGGAAAGGATACGGAATGGATAGACTGCGGGCAGCTTGTGGCGTGCGGCGAGGTCAATGATGACGCCGCGATGAACGATGGTCAGGGCGTCGGGAAAGATGATGAGGCCACCGCCCGGCTGTTGCGCAGCGGCGGCGATGGCCAATTCGATCTCACGCTGGTTGTGCACAGATGCCGTCGAGACGGCAATAGCATGTGAGCGACCCGCGCGTTCAATGAATTGCGAGAATTGTCCAGCATTGGGATTTTCGGGGTTTGCGATCAGAGTAACGTGCGTCAGGCGCGGGGCGAGCTCCCTGAGCAGTTCTAGCCACTTGCCTCCAATCGGAAATTCGAAATTGGTGAATCCGGTTGCGTATCCACCCGGGCGCGCCAAACTCTCAACTAGACCCAACCTCACGGGGTCTGCCACCAACACGAACACCACGAACACGGTCCGGCTATGCTGCCGCACGGCAGTCAATCCGGGGGTACCCTGCGCGAGGATTACATCTGGGTTCAGGGCGACGAGCGCGCCAGCATCATCCTTCATTTGTGCGTGATCGCCGCCGCTCATGCGAGCATCGATGATGATATTCCCGCCTTCCGACCAACCCAGTGCCTTTAGCCGCTCTCGGAAAGCTGCCAAAAGCGGCCGCATTTCGGTTTCCGAGAAACCTGTAACGATGCCGATCCGCTTCATCTCCTTGTCGTGCTGCGCGCGCGCGGCGAGCGGCCACGCAGCTACGCCGCCTAGGAGCGTGATGAACTCGCGTCGTTGCATGTTGTCCCCCATAAGGGCCACGTCTCATGCAACCTAAAGGCTAGCACTTTGCGACCGCGATGTCCGCTTTGGGTCAAAAGCGGACATGTGCGGCGCAACAAATCATGTCCGCTTTGCCCCCAATAGCGACCGCGAAAGCGGACATTAATCGATTATGTCCGCTAAGTGCCTGAAGCGGTCATTTCCGTTTCGACATTATCGAACCGCATCTGCATCTCGTAACACGACATAGATCGCCGGAATCACCAAAACGGTCAGCAAGGTAGACGAAGCAAGACCAAACAGCAGCGAGATCGCCAGACCCTGGAAAATTGGATCTAGGAGTATCGTCGCTGCTCCGATCATGGCTGCAAGCGCCGTCAGTAAAATAGGCTTGAAGCGGACCGAGCCTGCTTCCAACAGCACCTCGCGCAAGGATTTGCCGTGGCCGGCGCCATGGCGGATGAAATCCACCAGCAGGATCGAATTACGCACGATGATACCGGCGAGCGCGATAAATCCGATCATTGAGGTCGCAGTGAACGGTGCGCCGAACAGCCAATGGCCGAGCACGATACCAATTAGCGTGAGGGGGATCGGCGTGAGGATCACCAGCGGCAGTTTGAAGCTGCCGAACTGCGCCACCACAAGGATATAGATGCCGACGATAGCCACCATGAAAGCGGCGCCCATGTCGCGGAAGGTCACGTAGGTAATCTCCCACTCGCCGTCCCACAACATGGCCGGCCTGCTCTCGTCCTCCGGCTGGCCATGGAAGCGGATGGTTGGCTTTGTCAGCGCGCCCCAGTCGTGAGCCTCGATGCGTTTGTCGACGTCGAGAATACCGTAGATCGGAGCTTCGTAGGCGCCTGCGAGTTCCGCCATCACCATGTCGGCAAAGCGCCCATCGCGGCGGAAAATGGTTGGCGAGCCCATTTCCTTGCTCACGCGCACGACGTCGCCGAGTTCGACCACGGTCTTGTTGCCGGGCACCGTATTCGCCGGAACCGGCGTCGAAGCCAGCATCTCACTCCACGACAGATCGCGTTTTGGCAACCGCACCACGATTTCGATGGGGTTGCGGCCCTCGCCACGGTGCGAATAGCCTACAGTTGTTCCACCAAAGAGCGCCTGAATAGTGTCGTAGACGTCGCGCTGTTCGACGCCAAAGAACTCTAGGCGATCCTGGTCAATCGAGATGCGCAGGCGCGGCCGCGGCTGTCCGATCGAATCGTCGACGTCGACGATATAGGGCACCGACGCGAAGATTTTCTTCAGTTCGACGACCGCTTCGCGGCGACTTTTCGAATCGGGGCCATATACCTCGGCCAACAGCGTCGCTAGCACCGGCGGCCCCGGCGGCACCTCCACCACGCGGGCGACCGTGCCGGCCGGCAAGATCAACTTCTTCAGGCGCTGTCGCAGGTCGAGTGCAATGGTGTGACTAGTTCGGTCGCGCTCGCCGCGCGGCGCGAGATGGAGATGCAATTCACCCAGCTCGGGTAATTCGCGAATATAATAGTGCCGGACCAACCCGTTGAAATTGAACGGTGCCGGCGTGCCGGCATAGGTCTCGATCGAGCGAGTTTCCGGCAGTTGCCGCCCCACACTGGCGATCGAGAACAGCGTCCGCTCGGTGTCCTCTAGTGTCGCCCCTTCGGGCAAATCGACGACAACGGCCAACTCCGACTTATTGTCGAACGGCAGTAACTTGACCGTGACGTTTTTGGTCACAAACAGGACGCAGACGAGTAAGGTCGCCACCCCGACCGCGATCAGGAACCGCCAGGCGTTCCGGCGCGAGCGCACGATCGGGCTGGCGATGCGGCGATAAAGTCGGCCGAGGGAACCCTCGCCGTGCGCGGACTCTTGGTCATGCACCACGTTCCCTTCCGGATGCAGGCGCAGCATCAGCCAGGGCGCGATCATCATCGCCACGAAGAACGAGAACAACATCGCCGCCGACGCGTTGACCGGGATTGGCGCCATGTACGGCCCCATCAGCCCAGAAACGAACAGCATTGGCAGCAGCGCCGCCACCACGGTCAAGGTGGCGACGACCGTTGGATTACCGACTTCCGCCACCGCCTCGATCGCAGCTTGCATGCGCGTGCGGCCGTCCTTCATCGCCCAGTGCCGGGCGATGTTCTCGACAACCACGATGGCATCGTCGACTAGGATACCGATGGAGAAGATGAGCGCGAACAGGCTGACGCGGTTGATGGTGTAACCCATCAATTTGGAAGCGAACAACGTGAGCAGGATGGTGGTCGGAATGACCACAAGGGTAACCAGCGCCTCGCGCCAGCCGATCGCGAATGCAATGAGTACAACGATCGACACAGTTGCGAGCCCGAGGTGGAACAGGAGTTCATTCGCCTTATCGTTGGCGGTTTCCCCGTAATCGCGTGTGACCGTCACCTTGACGTCGGGCGGGACCAGACGTCCCTCGACACTCTGCAGCCGCGCCAGCAACTGTTCGGCCACCACGACGGCGTTAGCGCCAGCACGTTTAGCAAAGGCGACACTGACGGCCGGCACGCGGTCCCAATGGCCATCCGTCTTAGGCATGTCCATCCACACGCGATGCTCCAGCGGGCTCGGTCCAATCACGACCGAGGCCATGTCACGCAGGTAAACAGGGCGGTTATCGCGTGCGGTGACGAGCAACAGGCCAATGTCGGGAATGCCGGCGAGTGTCTGTCCCGCGGCGACGTCACGCATACTGTCGTTATCGCGCACCCGGCCGGTCTGAAACGAGCGGTTGGCGTCACGCACCTTCGCGACCAGCTGCTGCAGGGTGACGCCGAAGAGCGCGAGCTTCTCTGGATCGGGCTCGACGCGGATCTGTTGCGGACTGCCACCAGAAATATAGCTCAGGCCGACATTGTCCGTCTTCACCAGTTCGGAGCGCAATTGGTCGGCGAGCTGGTAAAGGTCTTTGTCGGTCCAGCGCGTGGCGGCATCCGGCTTCGGTGACAAAGTAAGCACCACGACGGCGACGTCATTGATGCCGCGCCCGACGATCAGTGGCTCCGGAATTCCGACCGGGATACGATCCAGATTGGCGCGGATTTTCTCATGTACCCGCAATATCGCATCGTCGGCCTTGGTGCCGACAAGGAAACGTGCCGTCACCATGACGCGATCGTCGACCGTCTGGCTGTAGACGTGCTCAACCCCGTCGATGCCCTTGATGATGGCTTCCAGCGGCTTGGTCACTAGTTCGACCGCATCCGGCGCCTTGAGGCCATCGGCGTTAACGCGGATGTCGACCATTGGGACGCTGATCTGCGGCTCCTCCTCGCGCGGGATGGTGAGCAGCGCGAGCAGCCCGACCGCCAATGCGGCCAACAGAAACAACGGCGTGAGCGGCGAACGGAGCGTCGCCTGCGTAAGATGCCCCGAAAGTCCGAGCTTCACGGCCGCACCAGAACATCCCCGGCTTTAAGGCCGGAAAGGATTTCCAGTGCATCGGGCATCTCCGGGCGCGGCAGTTCTCGCCCGCGCTGGACCGGCACATCGATTTCGGTTTTGCCGTCCCTTCGGACGCGGGCATAATCGATGCCGAAGCGGGTGGTGATGAACGAACTCGGCACAATTGTACTCGTGCGCTCTCCAGCCGATACCCACACGCGGATACGCTCGCCGACAAAATAATCGCCCAGGCCGGCCACCTGGGCGTCGGCGATTACGCGGCCGTCCTCGATCTGCGGATAGACAAGACGTATGGTGCCGAACTGTGCGCCGCTTGCGCCGAGCTCTTCTCCATCGATGCGTACCGCATCGCCAGCCTTGAGAAATCGGGCATGCCGTTCCGGCACGCGAAGGCGCAGCACAAAATTCTGCTCTGCAATAGCGACGACGGGTTCGCCCGGTAGAATCACCGTACCGGTGGTCACCGGCTTTTTCAGTACGCGGCCAGCGGTGGGAGCCAAAACCTTGCCCTCGCTGAGCTGCTGTTCGACAACCGAGCGCTCGGCGACGCGCGCACGTTGCGCATTGCTTGCAACATTGAAGGCCGTGCGCGCTTCATCGACTCGTGTCTTTGGAATGGTGCCCTTCGAGAACAAATCTTCGGCGCGCGTGAGATCAGACTGCGCCTGGGCCACCTGCGCATCCAGGCCGGCGATTTGTGCATCCAGAGACTTCATCTGCAGCACGAGCTTGTCGTCGCCGACGATGCCGACGACCTGGCCCTGGCTGACGTGATCACCCTCTCTAACCGCCAGCTCTGCGACCGTTCCGCCGATGCGGGCCCGCGCCGGTACGACATTAATACTTTCGACCGTGGCAAAGACGGCCTTTTCGTCCGCAATCGCTTTCGGCCCAACGATAAAAGTTTCCTGGGCGAGCGCTCCCCGCACAAAAATAGCAAGCAGAGCCAAAACGACCGCACCAGTACGCATTTTAATTGTCCTTCGAACGCTGATCTGCCGGGATCAGGCGAGTGTTATCTCGCCTGATCCGTGGGCCCAATCATCGATTTTGTGCAAGGCGCTGTCGTCGCGCCGGCCTGTGTCGTACCTTCGGATCGCACACGGCGGCTGGCGAGCAATAGACCCGATAGAGAGTGCGGACCAATTCGCTCGCCGGATCGCTGCCAATCGAATACCAGATGGTCTGCCCATCGCGCCGCGCCCTCACAAGCCCGTCCTTGCGCAATAGGGCTAAATGCTGGGACACGGTCGAGTCTCGGATATTCAACAGCGCAGCCAATTCGCCTACTGAGCGCTCTTTCTCGATCAACTGACACACGACCATCAGGCGATGGCGATTAGCGAGCGCCTTTAACAGGCCGCAGGCTTCATCCGCGGCAGTGAGCATATCTTCGGTCTGTATTTTCATACTTGCGTATATACGTAATATCGTATATATAGTCAAGCATTCCCTCTGGGGTCAGCTGTTCAAAAGGAGTTCGCCATGAACGTCGATCGCGCAGTCCTCACCCTTGCCGGCAGCATGGTGCTGCTAAGTCTCGCGTTTGCCTGGTTACTCAGCCCCTACTGGTTGCTTCTTGCCGCCTTTGTCGGAGCGAACCTGTTCCAGGCGGCATTCACGGGCTTCTGTCCGGCAGCCATCATTTTCCGCAAGCTCGGCCTGAAGACAGGTCCGGCGTTTGATTGCCCGCAACTCAAGAGTTGAGGAACCCTCGCATGAAGATGGCGAGCCTTGCGACGCTCGAGGACAACGCCCCCAACATTGCGCGGATGTTGAGCGTGTTAGCAAACAAGGAACGCATTCGCATTCTATGCCGCCTCGCAAAAAAACGGGAGGAGTTGTCAATTGCAGAATTGACCGAAGGGGTTGCGATTAGTCAGTCGGCGCTTTCACAACATCTGACGAAGTTGCGGAAGGGCGGTATCATTTCAGTGCGACGAGCCGGACACAATTCTTTCTATCGGCTTGCCGATGCGCGGGCGGCGCAGTTAGCAATCGCGCTTATCAGTGTCCGCTTTACCCCTAAAAGCAGACATGCGCGGTGCAACTAGGGATGTCCGCTTTGGGCCAATAGCGGACATCCGTGGACAGCGGTTGCGTAAACGGAATCGTTCAACGGAAGGCA
>DASWAK010000302.1:0-4411 GCA_036391175.1 Pseudolabrys sp. | reverse complement strand
GCGAGCTATGTCCGCTATTGGGGTATGAGCGGACATTATCGTTAAAGGGCATCATGTCTGGCTGGCCACCCTGTACTTTTTTTGCCGCCATAATTTTTGCCCTGCTGTTTTTCTTGCGTGCGATTTGACGGCGCAGGGCTGAAAAATGGAAACCACCGAGAAGATCGTCGAAGCCTACGTTCGCCTCATGAAGCGCTGGACGACGATCCCGAACATCCGATGCGACGCTCACGATCTCGGAGTTTCCTGTGGGATATTACCGCAGCGGTATTGAGTTGCCCCCGATCATTCACCTGCTACCGCTATGTTTGTTCGGTCGATTTGGATTGTCTCATCCGGCTCGGCGCCGGACATTCCAGATCCACAATCTGCGAGCTGGCTACATTCAAGACGGCACGTAGAGGCCCCGGCAACCGCGTCGGGGCCGACTACGTCAGTTTGGCCGACCACCACCCATTTCATGTTGCCAGCGTTTGATGACCCCGCGCGGAAATTCGCGTTCTTCCAGCCCAACGCGTCGGCAGGCCTCAGGCCACATTTTGAGTAAGGCTTGATCGCGACGGAACAATTCGCTTTGCGAAACCTCACCGTCTTCGGAACTCGGCCATTGTTCCGCCGCCATTTTCAATAGCTCGATCAGGGGAGCTATATCTTGTTCAATCTTCATGGCTATTCCCCTTCTCCCTGCATTCTTAGTGTCAGAATAGGGGCACCAATCCGATCCCGCAGTGTTGGCCATCACAAAAAAGACGGCATATTGATTGGTCACGCCGCCTGTTTGGCCAACAGTTGCGCGAGGGCCTTTTTCCCCTCTTTTGCTGCCTCTGCCATGCTTTCAAAAAAGGCGGGCGAGCGCTCTATCGGCACAGCTTTACCGGCACAGTAGATCTCCCACCGCCATGGCTTAGGCGGATTTCCTCGTCTCTTTACGACGAACGAATAGTCGGCTGGGTCAAATTCTTCGCTCATGCACAATAGATGGCGATAGTCAGCTTAATTTTCAAACCGGCGCGAATACGAGACATACGGGCAGTGGCGCCGGCAGCCACGCCGCCAAAGGATAGGGTATAGAGGCCCCGGTGCTCTAGCGAGAGCTCGTGAAAAAATTGAGAGTTGAATAATGTGCGGCCGTTATGCGGTGACTTCTGCACCAGAAGCGATCCGGGCGCTGTTCGGCTACCCCGAGCAGCCAAATTTCCCGCCGCGCTACAATGTCGCGCCGACGCAGCCCATTGCCATCGTGCGCCTGATGGACGGCAAGCGTCAGTTCGCGCTGGTACGCTGGGGGCTGCTGCCATCCTGGGTGAAGGACCCCAAAAACTTCACCTTACTGATCAACGCACGCGGGGAGTCGGTTATAGACAAGCCCGCTTTCAGCGCGGCGATGAAACGGCGACGTTGCCTGATTCCGGCCGACGGCTTTTACGAGTGGAAAGCGATCGGGATACGCAAGCAGCCGTATTACGTACGCGCGAAATCGGGCCAGCCGCTCGCTTTCGCCGGCCTGTGGGAGAGTTGGACCGGCCCCAATGGTGAGGAGCTGGAAACCGCGGCCATTGTCACGACACGGGCCAATCGCGCACTTGCCGACATCCATGAACGGATGCCGGTGATCGTACCGCCAGAAGCCTTCAACCTGTGGCTCGACTGCGCAAACGTGGATCCGGAAACCGCTGCCGCGCTTATCTCGCCAGCTTCCGAGAATCTGCTCGACACTTATGAGGTTTCAACCGCGGTTAATCGTACTGCCAACGATAATCCGGAATTGGTCGAACGGTATGCTGCCCATATCCAGGCTGAGGCGGCTCCGCAGGCTGACACGCCGCGTGCCAAGCGCAAAAAAACGAACAACGGGCAGGCGTCGTTATTCTGATGCCCGCTAAAGCACCTTGCCCGGATTGAGAATGCCGTTGGGATCGAGCATACGCTTCAAACCGCGCATCAGTTCGAGCGCGACCGGATCCTTCACTTTCGCCAGCGAGTCACGTTTGAGCTTGCCGATGCCGTGCTCGGCCGAGATCGAGCCGTTGTACTTTAAAACGATTTTGTTGACGGCGTCGTTGATCTCGCCCCAGCGCGCGAGAAACTGCACGGTGTCGGCGCCAACCGGCTGGCTGACGTTGAAATGAACATTGCCATCGCCAAGATGGCCGAAGGGCACGGGCCGGCAGCCCGGAACGATCGCCTTGGCTACGGCGGTTGCCTCCTTGAGAAAATCCGGAACCGCCGCGACCGGCACTGAAACGTCGGCTTTAATCGATCCGCCCTCCGGCTTCTGCGCCTCCGGCAATATATGGCGCAGATGCCAGAATGCCTTCGCCTGATCGAGGCTGGCAGCAACAGTCGCGTCCTCGACGAGGCCTTGCGCACTCGCGTCTGCAAGCAATTGCTCAACGCTCTCGCGTAAGCCCTCGCCATGCTGCGATGACACTTCCATCAGCACATACCAGGGGTGCTTGGCAGCGAGTGGGTCACGCACGCCGTGGCCGTGCTTGATGGCGAATTCGATCACATCACGCACAATCAATTCAAAGCTGGTGACCGTGCCGCCAACGCACGCCTGCGTCAGATTAAAAAACTTTACCGCGGCGGCGGGAGAGGGCACGCCGACGAAGGCGGTTTCGACCGCACGCGGACGCGGGAACATTTTCACCACCGCAGCGGTGATGATGCCGAGCGTACCTTCGGCGCCGACGAAGATGTGGCGCAGGTCATAGCCGGTATTGTTCTTTTTCAGCTTCGACAAGAGGTTCATGATGCGGCCGTCCGCTAGTACGACCTCGAGCCCAAGTACGAGATCGCGTGCGATGCCATAGGCCACTGCACCGGTTCCGCCGGCATTAGTCGAGAGGTTTCCGCCAATAGTGCAACTGCCTTCGGCGCCAAGCGACAGCGGGAACAAGCGATCTACGGCGGCTGCTGCGTCCTGCGCTTTCGCAAGCACAACGCCGGCTTCGCAGGTCATGGTGTTCGATGCAGCGTCGACTTCACGGATCTTGTCGAGCCGCGTGAGCGAGAGGATCAGTTCGCCGTCGAATGGAATTTGCCCGCCGACCAGCCCGGTGTTTCCGCCTTGTGGCACCAGCTGGGTCTTGGTCTCGTTGGCAAGTTTCAGGATAGCTTGAACTTCGCCGACTGAACCTGGCCGCAGTAGCATCGATGTGCGGCCATGATAGATGCCACGGCCTTCGATCAGGAAAGGCTCGAGAGCAGCCGGATCGGTGATCGCATATTTATCACCGACAATGGCCGCAAAGCGCCGCAGCAAGTCTGGCGAGGGCGCGCGGCGAAACTGTTCGTTCATTTTAGTTACCGTCTCGGTGCCGCGGCTCGCTTGAGACGATCGTTGATCGCCTCGCCCAGGCCGTCGTGCGGCACCTTCATTACCGCGATGCGCGTCGCACCGGAAGCGTCCAGCGCGCGTAAATGTGAGAAGAGGTTGGCCGCCGCCTCGATCAGGTCGCCGCGCGGCGACAGATTGAACATTGCGCCAGAAGAGGCCAGTGCAGGCCCGAAGGCGAGCAGCGCTTCACCCGGTTGAGCAGTGTCTGCATCAAGGCGCAGCACAGCCTTTGGCGCGTAGTGCGATGTCAACATGCCAGGCGCAACTGGGGTGTCTTCGGCGACAGAAGTTATCGCTAGCGCGCCGCCGAGAATGCGCTCAATCGCTTCGCGGGGAATGCCGCCGGGTCGCAGCAGGGTTGGCTGGTCGACGCAAGACACGATCGTCGACTCAACGCCAACGGTGCAGGGACCGGCATCGATGATCAGATCGATGCGGCCACGCAGATCAGCGAGTACGTGAGCAGCGCTCGTTGGTGAAACATGACCCGAACGGTTTGCCGATGGCGCCACCACCGGTCCGCCGAAAGCTTTGAGCAGATCGCGCGCTACCGGGTGCGCCGGCACGCGTACCGCCACCGTGTCGAGACCGGCGAGGGCGAGATCGGCCACGCCACTATCTGACTGTTTCGCCAACACGAGTGTCAGCGGTCCCGGCCAGAATGCTGCCGCGAGTTTTTCGGCAGCGGACGTGAAAACGCCCACGCGCCGGGCGGCGTTGATTTCCGCAACATGGGCGATCAACGGATTGAAGAAGGGACGACCCTTTGCTGCATAAAGCCGGGCGACGGTCTCGCCATTGCCGGCGTCGGCGCCAAGCCCGTAAACGGTCTCGGTTGGAAAGGCGACCAACCCGCCGGCAGCAAGGCAGCGCGCTGCTGCCTCGATCGCCTCACAATCGGCCTTTAAGATTCGTGTTCCGGGCTCGGCGGTCATCGCCTCTCTCAAGCTTGCGTTTAGGGACGCCGGGGTTATAAGACCGGCCATCAGTCGGAGTGTAGCGCAGTCTGGTAGCGCACCACGTTCGGGACGTGGGGGTCGCAGGTTCAAATCCTGCCACTCCGACCAG
>DASWAK010000301.1:0-17824 GCA_036391175.1 Pseudolabrys sp. | reverse complement strand
CGCCGCAGGTGGGCGCGTCGGGTGCGGCATGACCGGTCTTTACATCATGGAATGGCTTGGCCGATGATGGCCGAAATTCGGTCCGCCGCGATGGGCGTGGCGGTCGTTGATACGTTACCAAAGTGACGGCGCGCTTAAAATACGACTAATGCGGTTTAAAATAGAGCTCCGACAGGGGCGTAGAGGGAGGAACGCAATGTCTCGCAAGGTCACCCGTCGTAAATTTATGGCCTGCACGGCCGCTGGCGCAGTAGCAGCGACGCTCAAATTCCCGGCGCCGGCGATCGCGCAAGCGGCACCGTTCAAGCTCGGCTTACTCACTGTGAAGACTGGTCCGCTCGCGCAGGGCGGCATCCAGATGGAACAGGGCCTCACGACCTTCCTCAAGGAAAAGGACTTCACGCTCGCCGGCCGTAAAGTGGAGCTCGTCTCTGCCGACACCGGCGGCAGCCCGGCCGGCACCAAGACCAAGGCGCAGGAGTTGGTCGAGCGCGACAAGGTAGACGTCATCACCGGACCGCTCGCCGCCTTCGAGCTGCTCGCTATCACCGACTATATCGCGCAGCAAAAGATGCCACTGTTGAGCCTCGCTGCCGCCGAGGACGTGACGCAGCGACGCCCGAACCCGTATTTCCTGCGCGCCTCGGCCTGCTCATCGCAGGCGATGCATCCGATGGCCGACTATGCCGCGAAAGAGTTGAAACTCAAGCGCATGATCACCATCGTCGAGGACTTCGCCTTCGGCTACGAGCAGATGGGCGGATTCCAGCAGACCTTCGAGGATAACGGCGGCAAGATTCTGAAGAAGCTGTGGCCGCCGCTCGCCACCCCCGACTACACGCCCTATCTCGCTCAGATCGCGGATTGCGACGGCGTGTGCCAAGGCTTCGCCGGCGGCAACCCGCTGAAATTCATGAAGCAGTACGTTAGCGCCGGCCTCAAGTTCCCAGTGGTCACTGGCCAGACCGGCGGCGACGACGCCTTGTTGCGCGGCTTTGGCGACGAGGCGATCGGCCTCGTTAGCTGCTGCCCCTACACGCTCGACGCCGAAACCGAAGCGAACAAGCGCTTTGTCGCTGGAATGCAGAAAAATTTCAATCTGGATCCAGGCTTCTACGCGGCCGGCCTCTATATCAACGGCATGGTGATCGAGGCAGGCCTGCAGAAGACCGGCGGGAAGAGCGACAACAAGGAAGAGCTCATCAAGATGCTGAGGTCGGTGTCGCTCGCCGATACGCCGCGCGGGCCGATCAAGTTCGACCATTTTGGCAACGCGATCGGCAATTTCTATATCCGCAAGTGTGAGAAGACCGGTGGCAAGCTCGTCAACAAGACGATCAAGACCTACACCAACGTGAGCCAGTTTTGGACATATGATGAGAAGAAGTTTCTCGAGCAGCCCGTCTATTCGCGCGACTTCCCCCCGCTCAAGTCGTGATGCATGACGTTGCGCGGGCGCCGCACAGGCGCCCGCAAATTTTTGATTCGGCTACGCGGGACGACCATGAACTTTTGGCTGGTGCTGGCGGTCAACAGCGTTACATTCGGCGGGCTGTTGTTTCTGCTGTCGGCGGGTTTCTCCCTGATCTTCGGGCTGATGCGCATTCCGAATCTGACGCACGGCTCGCTGTTCATGGTGGGCGCCTATATCGGCGCCACCTTCGTCTTGGGGCTGCTCAGCTTCCATTTGAATTTCTGGCTCGCGGCGCTTCTGGCCACGCTGACAGTGGCGGCCCTCGGCGCGTTGGCGGAGCGATTGTTGCTGCGCCGAATGCCCGGCGATCAACTGGCGCAGGTGCTGGTGACACTCGGCCTGTCATTCATGGCTGCCGACCTTTGCCTGATGATCTGGGGCGGCGATCCGATTTCGGTCCCGACACCTCCCGAACTTGAAGGCTTTGCGCGCTTCGGCGTGATTGTGTTTCCTGCCTATCGTCTCGCGATCATCGTGATCGCGATCGTGTTCGCTATCGGGCTTTGGCTGCTGCTCGATCGCACGCGCCTCGGCGCCATGATCCGAGCCGGCGTCGACGACCCCGACATGGCACGCGTAGTCGGCATCCGGGTATCGCAGCTCTTCACCATCGTGTTCGCGCTCGGTGCAGGTCTTGCGGCCTTCGCTGGCATCGTCGGCGGGCCAATTCTGTCGGTCTATCCCGGTCTCGACCAGGACATGCTGCCGCTGGCGCTGGTGGTGGTCATTCTCGGCGGGACCGGCAGCCTGCTCGGCTCGTTCGTCGGCAGCATCATCGTCGGCTTCATCTACAATTTCGGCCAGGCCCTGCTGCCCGAGCTCGCGTATTTCGTCCTCTTCCTTCCGATGTTGCTCGTCCTGCTGCTGCGGCCGCAGGGTCTTTTCGGCAGGCATGTGCCGTGACAATACGATTCCTCGCTCTCGCCATCGCATTCGCCGCACTGGCCACCGTGCCATACTGGATGCCCGGCGTTTATTACGTCAATGTCGCCAGTCAGATTTTGTTCTACGCGATCTTCGCGCTCGGACTGAACGTGCTGGTGGGCTATGCGGGACTGGTTTCGCTTGGGCACGCTGGTTTGTTTGGCGTGACGGCTTATGCGACCGGCTACATGTTGCAGCTCGGGTTCGGTCATCCCGTGGCAATCCTGGTCGCGTTGGTAGTCAGCATGATTTCGATGGCGATCTACGCGGCCCTGTCGCTGCGTTCGACCGGCATCGGCTTCATCATGATCACGCTGGCGCTGGGCGAGATCCTCTGGGGCCTCGCCTATCGCTGGATCAGCCTGACCGGCGGCGACAATGGGCTTAGCTTAAAGACCCGCCCCGAGCTGTTCGGCTATTCGCTGTCCGACGTGAATACATTTTATTATGCGAGCCTTATCGTTTTTCTGTTATCGCTCGCGGCGATGACGGTGTTCGTGCGCTCGCCGCTCGGCGCCGCGCTAATGGGCACGCGCGACCAGCCGCGCCGTATGAACGCTCTCGGCTATCACGTCTGGGCAATCCGTTTTTACGCATGCCTGTTTTCCGGACTGCTGACCTCGGTATCTGCCATTCTGTTCGTCTACTACACCCAGTTCATTAGCCCGCAGACACTGGCCCTTACCGCCTCGGCAGAAGTGCTGCTGATGGTGATCTCCGGCGGTGCCGGAACGCTGCTCGGGCCGATCGTCGGCGCTACGCTGGTCGTTGTGGTCAAGACCGTGGTGAGCGGGTTCATTGAGCGATGGAATCTCCTGCTCGGTGCCATCTTCGTTGCTATCGTCATTCTGATGCCTGAAGGTCTGGTGCCGGGAACTGCGCGTCTGTGGCGGCTGCTGTGGCGCGAACGCGGCGCTAGCGCAACCACGGGCGGCGCGGAGACAAAGCCATGAGCGCGCTAACCGTTTCCAGCCTGACCAAATCCTTCGGCGGTCTGCACGTTACCCGTAGTGTCGATCTCAATGTCGAACCGGGCGAGCGGCGGCTGATCATCGGCCCCAACGGTGCTGGCAAGACGACTCTGTTCAACCTGATCACCGGAGAACTGACTCCCGATTCGGGGGCAATCCATCTGTTCGGGCAGGACATTACCCAGGTACCGAGTCGCCGCCGCGCCCATCTCGGCATGGCGCGCACTTATCAGATCATCACGCTGTTTGCGCGCGATACCATCATCCACAATGTGACGTTGGCGCTGCTGGGCCTGTCATCGGCTCGCTGGAATCCGCTGATCGACCTCAAACGGCAAGGTCATTTTGTCGAACACGCGCACGCGGCGCTGAAAAAGGTTGGCCTTGCGCATATCGCGAACCGGCCGTTGGCGCAGACTTCCTATGGCGAACGCCGCCGCGTCGAGATTGCGATGGCGTTGACGCAGAATCCGAAAGTGCTGCTGCTCGACGAGCCGTTCGCTGGCTTGTCGATCGATGAACGCCGTGACGTAAAGCAACTGCTGCTGGCTATCCCGCGCGACGTCACCATCGTGATGATTGAGCATAACATGGATGTGGCACTGGATTTCGCCGAGCGCATCACGCTCCTGCATTTCGGCGAGGTGATCGTCGAGGGCAACCGCGCCGAAGTGGTTGCAGATCCACGCACGCGGGAGGTCTACCTTGGCCACTAGCGCGCTCAGCCTTAGCCACATCGACGCGTTTTATGGTGACAGCCATGTGCTCGGCGATGTGTCGTTCGAACTCGGCGAAGCACGCATGCTCGGTCTGCTCGGCCGCAATGGTGCGGGCAAATCGACCTGCATGAATGTCACCATGGGCCTCCTGCCCCCGCGGCGGGGCAAGGTGGCCGTCTTTGGGCAACAGGTGGGCGGCCTGTCGCCAGAGATGGTCGCGGCCCGCGGCGTCGCGCTGGTGCCGCAGGGCCGCCGCATCTTCAAAAGCCTAACAGTTCGTGAGAATCTGATCGTCGCCGCCCGCAAACCCGATGCCGGCAGCAAGCACGCGCCCTGGACCACGGACACCGTGTTCGGGATGTTTCCGCGCCTGGCCGAACGAGGCAATCAGATCGCGGCGCACCTATCGGGTGGCGAACAGCAAATGCTGGCCATTGGTCGCGCGCTGATGGGAAATCCCCGCGTGTTGTTGATGGATGAGCCCTCGGAAGGGTTGGCGCCACAGATTGTTGCCGAGGTGATGGCCACCATCCGCAAGCTGAAGGAAAGTGGGCTGTCGATCGTATTGGTCGAACAGAATCCCAGGCTGGTATTCGACGTCGCTGACGACATCGTCATCCTCAATACCGGCCGCGTCGCAGTGGTTTCGACGCCAGCGCAATTGGAAAAGGACGGCGTCGATTTGCGTCAACACCTTGGAGTGTTTTGAGTCCTTCGCGTTGAAATTCGGAAGCGCTGAGGCTACCGGATCATCCGTATTCGCGGATGACAAACGAGAGGCTGGAAATGGCTGACATCTGGAATAAATATGCGGACACCGCCGCGCGCAAGCATGGCAAGCCTGGACGCGACGTGCGGCCGAAGAGCACGACCATCGACGCCCACACGCATATTGCCGTTCCGCGCGCCGCGGAGTTCATCAAGCCACACCTCGACGTCAGCACCATTCCACTCGCCCACTTCGCCTCGGCTGAGACCAAAGCAATCAACACCAAGCAGGAAGCCGACATCCGCAGCTGCATGACCGGCTACGACGAACGCTTTGCCACCATGGACAAGATGGGTGTCGATGTGCAGCTGGTAATGCCGCCACCGCCGCAGTGCTACCACACCGTCGCGCTCGAATATGCTGTGCCGGCCGCGCGCATGATCAACGAGGGTGTCGCCGAATTCGTCTCGCGCCACAAAGATCGTTTCATCCCCTGCGGCACCGTACCGATGCAGGACGGCAACGAAGCCGCGAAAGAGCTTGAGCACTGCATGAAGACGCTCAAGTTCAAAGGTGTCGAGATCCTCACCAATATCGCGGGCAAGGAATTGTCCGACCCCGCGTTCGCGCCGTTCTGGAAAAAGGCCGAAGAGCTGGACGCGCTGGTGATCATCCATCCGAATGGGTTCACCGAAGGCCAGCGCCTCTCGCGATTTTATTTTAACAACATCATCGGCAATCCGTTCGAGACAACGCTTGCCCTGCACTACTTGATCTTTGACGGCGTGCTCGACCGCCATCCCAATCTGAAGATTTTTGCCATGCACGGCGGCGGATATCTGGGCGCCTATTCCGGCCGTATCGACCACGCGTGGGGTGCGCGCTCGGATTGCCACGCCAACCTGCCGAATCCGCCGACCAGTTACCTGAAGAAGATCTATATCGACACTGTCGTGTTCACGCCGGGACAATTAAAGGCGCTGGTCGACACCTTCGGCCTCGACCACGTCATCATGGGCACCGACTATCCCTTTGATATGCTGGAAAACGATCCTATCGGCCATATCGCTTCTGTCGAAGGCCTTGACGAGAAAACCCGCGCCGCGCTCGCCGGCGGCAATGCAAAGAAGATGTTAGGGATGTGATTTAGCTGACGGAATCACTCTTCCCGTGCAGCGGGAATCCAGCTGTTTCACTCTGGGTCCCCGCTTTTGCGGGGACGAGCGAAAAAGAACTACGCGTACAAAAAATCCAGTACTGCAGTCTCCGCTATCACCGCCGCATCGGTGCTGTGCCGGCCGGCGCGTGCTTGTTCTTCCTGCGTGCGGCTCGCCTGCAAATAGGCACCGAGATGGCGCGCACGCTCGATGATACGGTAGTTTTGCGCCAGCCGTGCCGCCTCGAAGCGCTTTAGCGCGGTCTTTACGTCCGGCTCGTTCTGAAGCGCCTCGGTCAGCGCGGCCGCATCGTCCGCTGCCTTTGAAACGCCGGCCGCCACATGCGGGCGCGCAACAAAAGCCGCGTCGCCCACGACCGCAATCCGGCCGAATGCCATGCGTGGCGATTCTAAGTCGTAGATCGGCTGCAGGATCGGCTCCTCGATCAGCCGCACGACTTGTCGGAATTGCGGAGCCACCAGACGCTCGGCATCGGCGCGCATTTCGGCAATTGCCTCGCGGCGGATCAAGGGCGGTGGAATCGATATCGAGTGCGTCACCCCATGCTCGTCGGTCAGTAGCCACTGTAATTTGGTCGCCTCATCGGCGGGCCGATACCAGACCACGTTGTAACGGCGGTGGCCGGGGCGCAGATCGTTATCAGGCCCCGCCACCGGATAGCCGAGAAATTGCTCACCCGGCGGCAAACCGAAAGTCATGTATTCAAACAATTCGCGGTGCACGTCCGGCGGAAACGACCGTTCGGCAATCAGCGCGCGCCATGCAGTGTAACCGGCATAGCTCGGCGTTACCTCCGGTAAGCATTGCTGGCGCACCGTTGAGCGGATTCCATCGGCACCCACGAGAAGATCCGCCTCTATGATTCCGCCATCGGAAAAATGCGCCCGAACCCTGTCGGCGTCTTGCGTGAATTTGGCGAGGCCGCGTCCACGGCGATAGTGCTCGGGCGGAAAGGCATCGCGCAGCAGGCGATAGACCCGCTCCCAGGCAGTCAGCACCTGCGGGCAGTGGAATTCATGCGTTAGGCGCCCCTGCGCATTGAGAATTTTGCGGGTCGTGATTTGGACACCCAGCTTATCGGTGGCAAGGCCAAGTTTGCGCAACCGTTCGATCAATTCGTACTGGGCCACGATCCCGGCGCCGCGGCCCGACAACTCGCTGTCGACCCGCTCGTATATATCTACTGCCCATCCGGCCCGCCGCAGCAAAAGCCCACTGAGCAAGCCGCTCATCGAGCCACCGATAATTATTGCGCGTCGCACGGGGGCCGGGTTCAACTGATCAGCCTCGATCTTTCCGTTTACCCATTTATCCTATATATGACAGCCAATAGCTTTGGAGGAATTTCCATGGCCCTGACCATGCTCGACAAAACTGCCGAGAAAAAGGAAAAGTCGCAGTGGCCGGCGGATATTGCCGCCGAGTTCGAGCGCGAGAGCAAGAATCCGAATCCTTGCGTTGGCTCCACGCTTCTGTCGGAAAACGAGCGTACGCGCGTATGGATCATCCGCCTCGCGCCTGGCGAGCGCATTGGTTTCCACCGCCACGTGCTCGATTATTTCTGGACCTCGGTGTCCGGCGGCCGCGGCCGCCAACATGTGCACGACGGCACCACAGTCGAGTACACCTATCAGCCGGGTGAGACGCGGCACGAAAGCTACGGTAAGGGCGAATTCAAGGTGCACGATCTCGAAAATCTTGGCGACTGCGAGATGGTCTTCATGACCGTCGAGTTCAAGGACAGCTCCAACAAGCCAATGCAGCTGCCGGCCGGTGTACGGCCGCAATCCGCCGCAGCCTAATTCCACGGTTCATTGACGCGCTAGCCGGTAGGCAGCAGTCCACGGTGGGCAATTCATTTTGTCGCGCGGGTAAAGCTGCGGTTGATCCATCAATGGGCTAGCCAAGCCGGTGGCCTTCCTGCAAACTGCCGCAAAACTCCGCATCGCGGCGGGCGCTATGGGGTAAGAAAAACACTGAGACTTCAGAGGGGGAGTAACGCCGGCAAGTTTTACCTTAGATTGCCACCACCGCATCGCGCAGGCTATCTGCCTGGTTGAACAGCGCATGGGAAACTACGCGACGGCAATGCCGGCTTAAGCGCGCATGGACATTTCCTTCGATCTTGTTATCAACGCCGTTGTCGCGGGACTGTTGCTCGGCGGCTTCTATGCCGCTGTTACCGCCGGCGTGTCGATCTCCTTCGGCATGCTTGACATCGTCAATATCGCGCATCCGGCTTTCATTATTCTCGGCTCCTACATCGCTTATTTCATCAACATCAATTTCGGCGCCGATCCCATCCTAGTAAGCGTCATCATGCTGCCGGTATTCTTTGCACTCGGCACACTGGTGTATCAAGTTTACTATTTGTCGTTCGAACGGCGAGGTCAGGAATCCCTGCGCGGGCTCGCGTTTTTCTTCGGCCTTTTGTTTGTCACCGAGGTGACTCTGATTTTGGTATTCGGCGTTGACTACCGCTATGTCGAGGCCGCCTATATAGGTCCAAGCATACACCTCGGCGTGATCGACCTACCGCTGCGCATGTTGGTGCCTTGCCTGACGGCGCTGGCGTTGTTCGCAGCAATTGAGTTGTTTATCACCCGCACCTTCACCGGCCGCGCCATCATGGCGGTATCGCAGGATCAGCTGGCGCTGCAATTGATGGCGGCCGACCCGATCCGTATCAAGCGTATCGCCTTTGGTATTTCGATTGCGACCGCGGCGGTCGCCGGGGCGCTTCTGATCATCATTCAACCGGTCGAGCCTTCCGTCGGACGTGAATATATCGGCCGCGTATTCGCGATTTGCGTGCTCGGCGGGCTCGGCAGTATGCCGGGAACCTTGATCGCCGCGCTTCTGCTCGGCGTAGTCGAGAGCTTAACCTCGACATTTTACGGTCCGTCATGGGCGCCGGCAGTCGCGTTCGGCCTTCTCCTTCTGACCTTGGCCTTCCGGCCGGCGGGACTCATGGGACGGTAGCGTCGTGAACACGTTTTCATTCTCCGTCATCGCCACCGTGGTCGGCCTCGTCGTCCTAGCGTTCGCCCATTGGCTCGGGCTCGATTACTTCTATTTCGCCGGCTACACGATTCTGCAGTTCATTGTGCTGGCGACTGCCTGGAATATTCTGGGCGGCTACTGCGGCTACGTGAATTTTGGTTCAGCAGCGTTCTTTGCGATGGGTGCGTACAGCTCGGTGTTCATGCACAAGTTCTATCCGCTGCCGGTTCCGGTGCTGGTGGTGATCGGCGCTGCTGTGACCGGCATCGTCGGCTTTGGCATGGGCTATCTGACGCTGCGGCTGCGCGGCGCGTTTTTCGCCATTGCCACGCTGGCGATGGCAGTGGTGCTGCAGACGCTGGTAATCAACTGGGACTATGTCGGCGGTTCGCGCGGCGCCTACATCATCCGGCCGGAGAGCTTGAAATTCGCCGGGATCACGATCAATTACATCGAATATCTGTTCGTGCTAATGCTAATTCTGACCGTGATCGCGCTGGCGACCGCACGGGCGATTGAGCGCTCCCAGCTGGGCTTCGGCTTTGCCACCATCCGGGACGACGAGTTAGCTGCTGAAGCCTGCGGCGTGCCGACGTTGCGCCTGAAGCTAATCGCCACCACGCTCTCAGGCGCCTTCATGGGTATGGCCGGCGCGCCATTTCCCTACTATATCGGCTATTTGCAGCCGCAGTCCGCCTTCGGCCTGGAATACGCGGTCAATTCGATCGCCATGCCGATGATCGGCGGCACCACCAACTGGGTCGGACCGCTGGTCGGGGCCATCCTGCTCGGTTCGGCGCAGCAATATGCCACGGTGACGATCTCGTCCGCGGTCAACTTGCTGATCGTCGGATTAATGCTGGTTGCCTTTGTCATCATCGCGCCCAACGGACTGATCGGGCTGGTGCAAGAGCGCTTGCGCCGGAGGCAGCCATGACCGCGCTGCTGCATGTCGACAACATCAGCAAACGCTTCGGCGGCTTCGTCGCTCTCGACGGCATCGATCTCAAAGTGCAGCCGGGCGAGCGGCTTGGGCTCATCGGCCCGAACGGATCGGGCAAGAGCACGCTGGTCAATTGCATCTGCGGTACGTTGCAAAACGAAAGCGGAGTTGTGCGCTTCGACGGCCAAGTCGTGGACGGCCTGGCCGCCCATCAGCGCACCCATCGCGGGCTCGCGCGCAGCTTCCAATTGCCGCGGCCGTTCCACAGTATGTCGCTCGCCGACAATCTGCGCATCCCCTTGCTCTATACCGTGCATGCGCGCGCCGGACCGCTGCGCTCGGTGGGCGACCTTAATGCGCGCTGCGGCGAGCTTCTAGAAACGGTCGGGCTCGCGAAGAAGGCCAAGTACATGCCGCGCGACCTCACGCAGGTCGAAATGCGCAAGCTCGAGCTCGCGCGCGCAATGGCAGCGGAACCGAAGCTGCTGATCGCCGATGAATCCATGGCCGGCCTGTCGCATTCCGAGATCGAGGACATTCTGGCGCTGCTGGTGCGCCTGAGCGAACGCGGCATCACCATCATCCTGATCGAACACATCATGAGCGCGGTGATGAGCTTCTCGCAACGCCTGGCGGTGCTGGTATCGGGCAAGAAGATCGCTGACGGAAAGCCGGAAGACGTGGTACGCGATTCCGAAGTGGTGAGGGCGTATCTTGGCCAGTAGCATCACCATCGCGAACGTGCACGCCGCCTACGGCGCGGTGCGGGTGATCGAGGACGTCTCGATCGACGTGAAAGCCGGCGAGACCGTGGCCCTGCTCGGCACCAACGGCAACGGCAAGAGCACGCTGATGAAATGCGTGATGGGCATCGTGCGTCCGACCGCCGGCCGCATCGTCGCCGAAATCGACGGCAAAAAGCACGACCTTGTCGGCCTCACGACCGAGCAGATCGTGGATCTCGGCATCGCGCTGGTGCCGGAAGGCCGCCGGCTGTTCCCGAAATTGACGGTGGAAGAGAACCTGCTGCTCGGCGCGTACCGGCCCAAAGCGCGAGCGCAGATCAAGCGCAATATGGAATTCTGCTGCGAAACTTTTCCGCAACTGGCCGAGCGGCGCCGCCAGCTTGCCGGCAGCATGAGTGGTGGCGAGCAGCAGATGCTGGCGTTGGCGCGCGCACTGATGCTGGCGCCGCGCATCCTGCTGGTGGACGAGCCGTCGGTCGGGCTCGCGCCGCAACTGGTGAGCCGCACCATCGACGCCATCAAGCAACTCAAGGACCACTACCAGCTCACGGTGCTGATGGCCGAGCAGAACTTCACACAGGCGATCCGCATCGCCGACCGCGGCTATGTGATCGTGCACGGCAAGATCGCCTTCGAGGGCGGCTCGGCCGCCGAGCTCAACAACAATGATTTGATCCGGCAGTTCTATCTCGGCATGTAGGCGGCCAACGGCCGATCAACTGAAAACGGCGCGGGATCGCTCCCGCGCCGCGTTTCGTTTGATCCGAAGCCCGGCCTTACGTTACTTCGCCTTCTCGTAAGGATAGATCACGTTGCCGGTCTTGTACGGAGCAGGGGTGAGAACGGTCTGATAATCCATCCCCCTCCACGTATCGAGGCCGGCGCCCGGCTTAATGTCGTGATATTGCACTTGCAACATGCGGCCCTCGGCCCATTCGCCGTTCTTGCCAAACTTGATATCGCCCATGATGGTCTTGAACGTGTTCTTATCGATGTAATCGGCAAGCTTGTCGTCGTCTAAGGTCTTGGTTGCTTGAACCGCGTCGCCCAGGAGCTGGATGTAGGCATAACCCCAGCCTCCCAGATAATAGCCGAGGGGATCGACGCCTTCCGCGCCGGCGCGCGCCTGATATTTTTTCAGGAATTCGGCCGTGGCGGGCAACATCATTTCCTTCGACGGCACCCAAGTTTCGTAATTGACGAAACCATTCAGCGCCGGTCCAAGCTTGTTCTTGAACACGGTGGCCTGCAGGCCAACCATGGCGCCACCGATCATCTTCGGCTTGAAGCCAAGCTCATTGACCGCGAGCACCATGCCGACCGAATCGAGCGGATAGGAGCAAATGCAGACGATATCAGGATTGGCTGCCTGGACCGCGCGCACAACCGAAGTGAAGTCGGTCATCGTCGGCGGATATGTCTTGTCATAGACGGTCTTGAAGCCGTGCTTCTTGATGTTCTCGCGCGCACCTGCACAGGCATTGCGCGAGAATTCGGCATCGGCAGCCACCAGCGCAACCGTCTGCGGTGTCGGAAACTGCGCCGCGGCCGTGTCGAAGAACCCCTCGGTGAACGACGCTTTGGTATTCTGTCCCGTCGGGAGCATTGAGAAATACTTCGGATAGTTGAATTCGCTGTTCACCGCTAGCGAGAACAGCGAGATAAAGACCCTGCCCTTTTGAATGATGACAGGCATCGCCGGCGCGGACATGTTGGTCGCATAGGGTCCGATCACCAAGTCGACTTTGTCGACGTCGAGCAGCTTGGTATAGATGCCGGGAACCGTCGACGGATTGGATTGGTCGTCGTAGTAGACCAGCTTGACCGGACGGCCGAGCAGCCCGCCCTTGGCGTTGGTCTCTTCTTCCCAGATCTTCATGCCCAGCAGCGCCTGCTTGCCGTTAGGGCCGAGCGGGCCGGTCTGCGCCATGCTGAAGCCGATCTTGATCGGCTCCTTGTCTTGCGCGGTGGCCGAAACCACAAACATCGCGCAGGCCGCGACGACAAATACCGTCCCGGCGAGCCAAGCGAATGTTCGGGACTTGAGGTCTTGCAGCATAATTTCTCCTCCCACAAAACTCGTTTTTTCGATGACCAATAATGACAGCGCGCGGCGCAATGGTCCATCGCGCCGAACGCGGCTCTCACCAGGCCGGCAAACGCCGCAGAGTTCAGAGATCGCAGTATGCTTTCCCTGCCAAATTATTGTGGTTTTCGGAAATCTTTAGCCCAATCGAACTGCCCACGCCAGTAGGCTGCCCGCATGGTGGGGCGTTCACACGCCTTCGACCATAATGGTTTCGACTTCGCCCGCTCCGCTGCGCCGGAATGCGGCAGCCTTGTCGTACTCCGGCGATGTGAAACAGGCGACGCCCTGCTCAAAAGTCGGAAATTCGATCACGATGAACCGTTGGAATTTGTCCGGGCCTTCCATGATCTGAAAACGCCCGCCCCGGGCGAGCACCTTGCCGCCGAACTTGGTGATAATCGCGGGCACTAGGTCGGTGTACTTTTTATACTCGACAGGATCGTTGATCTTGGAACGTGCAACCCAATAGGCAGGCATGTAACTATCTCCCACTGCGTCATGGCCGGGCTTGTTACCGCAGGTCGGGTTTACCCGACTTGCGGCACAATACTCACTTTGCGCGTGTCATCCATAAACGACAGTTAAAGACGTGGATGCCCGGCACAAAGCCGGGCATGATGGAGGAAAATCAGTTATGCCGCGCAAAGTAATCGACATTTCGGTGCCGCTCGAGAACGACGTGGCCGCCGACCCGCCCAATTACGGCCCGAAGATCGAGTATCTCGATCATCAGACTACGGCCGCCGACGTTCTCAAATTCTTTCCGGGGCTCAAGAAGAAAGACTTGCCCGATGGCGAAGGCTGGGGTTTTGAGTGGGTTCGACTGTCGACCCATTGCACAACTCATCTCGACGCGCCCTGGCATTTCGCCTCAACGATGGATCACGGCAAGCGCGCCATCACCATCGACGAGGTGCCGCTGGAATGGTGCTTCCAGCCCAGCGTGAAGCTCGACTTCCGGCATTTCCCGGACGGCTACGTCGCCACCGCTAAAGACGTGGAAGCAGAGCTCAAGCGCATTGGCCACACACTTTCGCCGCTCGAGATCGTCGTGGTGAACACCAGCGCCGGTACCGCCTATGGACGGCCCGACTACGTCGCCAAAGGTTGCGGCATGGGACGCGAAGCTACGCTCTATCTGCTCGAACGCGGGGTTCGAGTGACCGGCACCGATGGCTGGAGCTGGGACGCGCCGTTCATCTACACAATGAACAAATACGCCGAGACTCACGACGCCTCGCTGATCTGGGAGGGCCATCGCGCCGGCCGCGAGATCGGCTATTGCCATATCGAGAAGCTGCACAATCTCGAGGCATTGCCGGCTAAGGGCTTTATGGTGAGCTGCTTTCCGGTGAAGGTGCGTGGCGGTTCCGCCGGTTGGACGAGGGCGGTGGCGATCATTGATGCTTGATTGCCCACCACACTGGACGATAGCATCCCCGCTAACGATAAGGCTGGGCTAAATCCCGGCCAAATAAGTACACTTCTAGGGAGGACTCACGTGGACAGACGCCGTTTCGTCGTCGGTAGCGCCGCCGCAGCCGCGACCTTAAGCATAGGGCCCGCTTTCGCCGAGGACGCCTTTCCGTCCCACGCAATTACCTTCATCAATCCATTCCCCCCGGGTGGCGCCGCTGACGTTGTCGGTCGGCCACTCACCGCGTTGCTCGAGCCGATTCTCAAGCAGCCCTGCATCGTTGAGACCAAGGCGGGCGCGGCCGGGCAAGTCGGCGGGCAAGTCGCAGCGACAGCGAAGCCCGACGGTTACACCCTGCTCATCCATATCGTGTCGATCTCCGGCTTTGCCGAAGTCGACAAACTCTTTGACCGCCAACCCAAATTCACGCGCGCCGACTTCATCCCGATCGCGCGGCTGACGTCCGGGCCGATGGTTCTGCTGGTCAACGATCAGCAGTCATACAAAAGTGTCAAGGAACTGGTCGATGATGCAAAGAAGAATCCCGACAAACTGATTTTCAGTTCGTCCGGCCTGTACGGCGCGCTGCATTTGCCGACTGCGCTGTTTATGAAGGCCACCGGCATCCAGATGAAGCATTTGCCGACCAATGGCGGCGGCCCGGCGCTCACTGCAATCCTCGGCAACAATTCGCAGGTGCTGGTGTCGTCGATTGCAGCCGCGAGCGGTCAGATCAAGGCCGGTAAACTGCGCGCGCTCGCTTGCTTCAGCCCGCAACGCGCGGCTTCGCTTCCCGACGTCCCGACATTGAAAGAGCTCGGTTATGACGTCGAGTTCTCGCTGTGGGTCGGCGTGTTCGCGCCCAAGAATACCCCGGCGCCCGTTGTGAAGGTGCTGGGCGACGCGATCAAAACGGCGACAACCAGTGATCAGTTCAAGACTGCCATCAACAATATCGGCGACGAGGTCGCCTACCTCGATTCTGCGGCATTCGCGAAATTCTGGGACGAAGACGCCAAACGGGTCGAGGCGGCAGTGCATGCAATCGGCCGCGTTCAGGGTTGACGCGTCGGGAAACCTTTCGCGCGGAGGGATACGATGGATCGCCGTAGCTTTATCGTCGGCACGACCGCACTCGCCGCGGCCGGCCCCGTCTTCGCGCAAGATGCATTTCCCTCGCACGCGATCACAATCATCAACGCGTTCCCGCCCGGCGGCGTCAACGATATCGTGACGCGGCCTTTCGCTTCGGCGCTTGAGCCGATCGTTAAACAGCCGGTGGTGGTCGAAACCAAGGCGGGTGCCGGCGGTCAGGTTGGCGCGCAGGTCGGCGCCAGTGCCAAGCCGGATGGCTACACGCTGCTGTCGCACAACAACGGAATTTCCGGCTACGAGGAAGTCGACAAGCTGTTCGGGCGGCAGCCCAAAACCACGCGCGCCGATTTCATTCCACTTGCGCGCCTGGTCGCCGATCCGGTTCTGGTCGTCGTCAACGACCAGCAACCATACAAGACCCTCAAGGATCTCATCGACGACGCCAAAAAGCGTCCTGAGGCCATCATCTACAGCTCGGGCGGCCTCTATGGCGCGACCCATCTGCCGGTAGCACTACTCGAAAAGGTCACCGGCATCCCGAAGCTTCGCCACTTGCCGACCAATGGCGGCGGGCCGGCCGTCACCGCGCTACTCGGTAACAATGCGCAGATGAGTACACAGACGGTCTCCGCGACCTTGCAACATATCAAGGCCGGCAAGTTGCGGGCGTTGGCATCGTTCGGCGGCAAGCGCTCGAAAGCGTTGCCTGACGTGCCGACGCTGAAGGACCTTGGCTACGACGTCGAATATTACCTTTGGGTTGGTATCTTCGCGCCGAAAGCCACAACCGCCAATATCGTCGCCACGCTGAACGGCGCAATCGACAAGGCCGCGAATTCCGATTTGTTCAAGACCGCCATCACCAATGCCGGGCTTGAGCCGGACTATCTCAACGCGGCCGCTTTCGCCAAGTTCTGGGCGGATGACGCTAAGCGCTCTGATGAGGCGGTGAAATTGATCGGCCGCGTGCAGGGATAGCAAGAGTCCATTCGACTGAAACCAACTGGCTCCAACAACGGAGGGGAGGCAATGGATCGCCGTAGTTTCGTTATCGGTACTGCCGCGTCAGCTGCGACATTGGCGGCGGGCCAGGCATTTGCGCAAGATGCTTATCCTTCGCGCACGATCACCGTGGTTAGTCCGTTTCCGCCCGGCGGCGTCAGCGACACCATCACGCGGCCACTCGATGCCGCACTCGAGGCCGTTTTCAAGCAGCCTGTGGTGCTCGAAAACAAGAGTGGAGCCGCTGGCGCAGTTGGCGCGCAATTTGTCGCGGCCGCCAAGCCTGACGGTTACACCCTGCTCACCCATATCGTTTCGATTTCTGGCTTTGCGGCGGTCGACAAGTTGTTCGGGCGTCAACCAAAATTTACCAATGCCGATTTTATCCCGCTCGCCCGCATCGTCGCCGATCCGATCGTGATGATCGTCAACAACGACTTGCCGTACAAAACGCTGAAAGATCTGATCGCCGATGCCAAGGCCAATCCCGACAAGCTGATCTACAGCTCGTCAGGCCTCTATGGCGCGTCTCACATTCCTACGGTGCTGTTTGCCAAATCGGCCGGCGACCTGCAGATGCGGCATCTGCCGGCCAATGGCGGCGGCCCGGCCGTCACCGCCGTGCTTGGCGGAAATGTCAACTTCTTCATGTCGCCGACGTCGATCGCATTACCGCATATTCGCGCGGGAAAGGTGCGCCCACTGGCGGTGTCGAGCGCAAAGCGCATCAAAACGCTGCCCGACGTTCCGACCTTCAAGGAGCAGGGATACGATCTCGAGTATTATTTCTGGGTTGGCATCTTCGCCCCGAAGGGCACACCAGCTCCGATCATCAATACCTTGCGCGACGGACTCAACAAGGCCGCGCACAGCAAACAATTCCTCGACACGCTCGACAATCTCGGCCAGGAACTGGCGTATATGGACCAGCCCGAGTTCACGACGTTCTGGGCGGCAGATGCCAAGCGCCAGGAAGATGCAATCAACACCATCGGCCGCGTGCAAGGATGACATCAACAATCACCAGAGCCCCGCTCGAGCGGGGCTCCAGATTTTAGGGAACTGCTGAGGCCACACATGACACTGCGCGCCGACCATGTCGCAGGCGCTTTCTTCATCGGCTTCGGCGTGCTGGTGATCGTACTCAGCGGCGACCTGCCGACGGGCAACCTGTCGATGCCAGGCTCCGGTTTCTTGCCGAAGATTGTCGCAACCCTGACAATATTCTTCGGATTGGTGCTGGCACTGCGTGCAAACGAGAGCAAGGTGTTCGCCACGCTAACGTGGGGAGATGCCAAGCATGCCGCGCTGGTCGTTGCGATCACCGCAGCCGCGATTGCGTTGTTTGAGCCGCTAGGCTTTCTCACAACCAACGTGCTGTTGATCTTCGCGCTGCTCGCGATCATTGAGCGGCGCCGGCTCTTGCCGGCCACCATCTACAGCGTCGGCGTGGTCGTGACCACCTACATTCTTTTTGTCTACGTGCTCAAGACGCCGCTCGAAACCGGCCCGTTCGGATTCTAGGATCGTCGTGGAAACCACACTTCATAGCCT
>DASWAK010000300.1:0-21911 GCA_036391175.1 Pseudolabrys sp. | reverse complement strand
CCCGAAGAGGCGGCGGATTAGCTTTTAGGTTAGCCACAATACCGTTGACGCGGTCGAGCATGGCGCGCCAGTCACGCACTGCCAGCCGTACCTCGCCGAGCACAGTTTGCAGCGCGCGCACGAGTTCCGCGCGCGCCGCATCATCGTCGGCGATCGGCGCGAGATGAATGTGGATAAAGCTTTCACGTTTCCCTTCGGCGGTGTCGGGAGTCTCGAGCGAAACCAGCTTGCTGCCGTTGCGCTTTACGCCAAACAGCGGATGCGCGACTAGCCCCACCTCGAGACGGCGATCTGCGATCTCGCCCATGACCGAATCGACCAGGAACGGCATATCGTCGTTGACGATCTCGATCACCGAAGTCGCCCTGCGATCGCCGGAGACTGCGAGCGGTACATTCTCGCAGCGAATTTTCGGCGTACCCGGTGCCCGCTCAACAATGAAATCGTAGGCCCGCTCCGCCAACGCGGCGATATCATCTGCGCCGTAACGCACCACGTCCTCCGGCACGGACCGGCCATAGAGCTGCGCGACAAACGTGACGGGGATATCGCGTCGCCGCCGGGCTAGCGCAGCGCTCGCCTGCTCGATCAGGGAGCGGGCGGCGCTTTCCTCCTCACGGGGAAGCTCAGCGACCATGGAACCTCGTGCGCTCAGCATTTGCGCATGATCTTTTCCGGAAACCGGTTCCCACTTTTCGGGACCATGCGCGGGCGAGAATCGGTTCGAGGTAGATTAGACATTTTCATGTTCTGCGCGGGCGCGTCGAGAGCAACACACCATTTGGTGACGCGTTGGTGACGGACGCACAAAGCGCCGGCCGTTCGACTTATTAACTGTCTGAAATGAAAGACGAAACCACGGCCAGGGTCTCATATCGCGTACCCTGATAACATTGTATTCTGGAGTTGGGTGAGCAGTGAATTAAGGGACGGGGAAAATGCCTAAGGCTAATAAATCAGCGAAAGCCGCCAGCAAGGCGGCGGTTGCAAAATCGAATAAAGGCAAGCCGCTGTTGCGCGCCATCAAAGGCGGCAAAGCTGCGCCTGCGAAAGCGTCCCCGCTAAAGTCCGGCACCGTGAAGCCAATGCTGAATAGGCCGGCGATGAAGCCGATCCCACTTAAGCCGGTTCCGGCGGCGGCCGACGATGTGCCCGTCATCGCGCTCAGTCTTGAAACTGCGAAGCTGTCGCCTGCGATGGCCGCCTATTTCAAGAAGTGCCAGGACAAGCTCGGCTTTGTACCGAACGTGCTCCTTGCCTACGCCTTCGACATGACAAAGCTGGAAACATTCGTCGCCATGTACAACGACCTGATGTTGGGTGACTCGGGCCTCTCCAAACTCGAGCGCGAGATGATCGCCGTGGCAGTGTCATCGCAAAACCGCTGCTACTATTGCCTGACCGCGCACGGCGCGGCGGTGCGGCAGTATTCTGGCAATCCGTTGCTGGGCGAGCATCTCGTGATGAATTATCGCGTGGCACGGTTGAACAAGCGCCAGCGCGCCATGCTCGATTTTGCCGTCAAACTCACTGCCTCACCCTGGAGCGTGGAGGAAGGCGACCGAGAACGGCTGCGGCGCGTCGGCTTCACCGACCGTGAGATCTGGGATATTTCGGCAGTTGCCGGTTTCTTCAACATGTCGAACCGCGTCGCATCGGCCACTGACATGCGGCCGAATCCGGTTTATCACGGGCAATCGCGGTAACGGTTTCCTCGCGCTGATGCGTCTCGCCCCGCTCATTCCCGCAGAAGCGGGAATCCAGCCATATTATCCGTGTTAGGTGCAATCGGGTCCCCGCTCTCGCGGGGACAAGCGCAAAACTGATGTCGCGAGTTCTCTTCAGCTTCGTCGCCTTCTTCTTCAGCGCCACCGCGTTAGCCCAGGTCGCGCCGGTCACACGCGCCCCGATCATTGCGCCGGCGCAGACGGTCCTTGCGCGCAACGGGATGGTGGTTGCCCAAGAACAGCGCGCAGCGCGTATCGGTATTGAGATTCTCGATCGTGGCGGCAATGCGGTTGACGCTGCCGTCGCCGTCGGTTTCGCGCTCGCAGTCACATATCCACGCGCCGGCAATATCGGCGGCGGCGGCTTCATGCTGATCCATCTCGCCAAGACCGGCGAGAACATCGCGATCGATTATCGCGAGACCGCGCCGGCGGCGGCAAGCGCGAGCATGTTCCTCGATCCGCAGGGCAATCCGGATCCCGCGAAATCGCGCGACAGCGCGCTCTCCATCGGGGTGCCCGGGACGGTCGCCGGCCTTGCGCTCGCGCATGAGAAATACGGCTCGGGGAAGCTGACGCTGGCCGAACTGATCGCGCCGGCGATCACGCTCGCGCGGAACGGCGTCGAGATCGTCGACGACATCGCCGACACTCTGCCACAGGCGCAAGCGCGCATCGCGCGCTGGCATTCGAGCGCGCCGGTTTTTCTCAACAGCGATAGCACGGTGCTAATGCCCGGTCAGGACCTGTTGCAACCGGATCTCGCAGCCACGCTGAACACCGTTGCGCGCGACGGGCCGAAAGGATTTTACGAGGGCCCAGTCGCGGAAAAAATCGTCGCCAGCGTGCGTAAGGCCGGCGGTATCATGACCGTTGACGATCTGAAAAACTACCGCGCGATCCTGCGCGTGCCCATGCGCGGCAACTATCGCGGTTACGATATTGTTTCTATGCCGCCGCCATCATCCGGTGGCGTGCATCTGATCGAGATGCTGAACATCCTCGAGGGCTACGATCTCCCGGCGCGCAGCCGCGAGCAGTCGCTGCATGACATGATAGAAGCGATGAAGCGCGCCTATGCCGACCGCGCTGTCTTCATGGGCGATCCCGACGCGGTGACAATTCCGGCGGCCGGTTTGACCTCGAAAGAGTACGCGGCATCGCTACGCGCACAGATCGGCGCACGAGCGACGCCGTCGGCTGAAATCCAGGCTGGCAAGCCTGCCGATTTCGAAGGCCGCAATACCACGCATTTCTCGGTGATCGATCGCGACGGCAACGCGGTGTCGAACACCTACACGCTAAATTTCTCGTATGGCCTTGGCCTCGTTGCTGAGGGAACCGGCGTCCTGCTCAACAATGAGCTCGACGATTTCACCGCCAAGCCCGGCACAGCGAACGCGTATGGATTGGTGGGTTACAACGCCAATCTGCCCGGCCCGGGCAAGCGCCCGCTATCCTCGATGACACCGACGATCGTCCTGAAAAATGGCAAGCCGTTTTTGATCACCGGCTCGCCCGGCGGCAGCCGCATCATCAACACGGTGTTGCAGGTGATCGTGAACGTGATCGACTTTCATATGCCTGTCGGCCAGGCGGTGAGTGCCCCCCGCGTGCATCAGCAATGGCAACCGGACGCGGTCTACGTTGAACCGGGATTTGCGCCCGAGGTGCTCGATGCTTTGGCCAAACGCGGTCACACGATTGCGCCAACGCAACCTCAAACCTCCGCGAACTCCATTGAAGTTACCCCGGACGGTTATGTGGGTGCCGCCGACCGGCGCACGCGCGGCTCGCTGGCGGCGGGATACTAATGAATTGCTTGGCTGAAGCTCCATAGGAGCGAAGATTGGAGCGGGCGAAGGGATTCGAACCCTCGACCCCGACCTTGGCAAGGTCGTGCTCTACCCCTGAGCTACACCCGCATCCGTTAGATATTTGGCCGAAAAGCGATATCGACCGCCAAGCCCGATCCTATAGCCAAAACCAGAGCCTAAATGCAACCATGGCAAGGGACTGTTACCGGCCCGGGCTTAACCTTTCCGGCGCGGCCGCAGTTTCGCCGGTTCGCTTTGCCACCTTGGATTTTGATTGCAGAAGCCGCGGAACCCCGCGATCACAGTCACCCGGCATTCTTCAAGCGTGAGGAACTGGCAATCTTCGTAAATGTCGGTGCCAAAATTGCGGATCGCACACCAGGGTCCTTCGACAATTTGTGCCTGGCTGGAATCAGCGAAGTGAACGCAGACCACAATTGCGGTCACCAGAATAATGCGCAGCATTGTGAACCTCATTCATTTTCCAGCAATACAACAACGCCTGGCGATAAAGTTAGGTGTCAGGCGTTGTGAGCCCGGCGCTTATAGCGCACGCGGGACTTGGGCACCGGCCCTACCCACCGCGGGTTCGGGTTACAAAAGCCGCGATTACCGGCCACCACATTCGGCCGGCATGTTTCTATCGACGAATACTGGCAGTCTTCATAGACCGAACCCGGGCCAAGCGAAATAATCGCGCACCACGGCGGCACCAGCGGGATGCGCAGAACACAACATGGTGGCAACGGTGGCTGCCGCGATCAGGGCAGTGCGCATCTTTTTACCTCCTCGGTTGCCTGGTTAATAATAACAACGGTTCAACCCGGAATATTGCACCGATGCCAATTACTCCCGAACAGCTCTTCGCCGCGCTCGATGTCCTTGGCATCGTCCATTCGACGGTGAGGCACCCTCCGTTGTTCACAGTTGAGCAATCGCGTAACCTGCGCGGGCAAATTCCAGGTGGCCACACCAAGAACCTGTTTTTGCGTGACAAGAAATACGCAATTTATCTCGTCGTCGCACTGGAAGATGCAGACATCGACCTGAAGGGGCTGCACCGGCGTTTGGGCGCAACCGGGCGTTTTTCATTTGGCTCCGCCGATCTGTTGCGCGAGGTCCTGGGCGTGGAGCCCGGCGCGGTCACCCCGTTTGGCGCTATCAACGATACGCAAGACCGCGTGACCGTAGTACTCGACGCTGCCATGATGGAGCACGAGACCCTGAACTATCACCCTCTGGTCAACACCATGACCACGTCGATAAAGCGCGAAGACCTTGTAAAATTCCTCGAATCGACCGGCCATATCCCCCGAATCGAGCGTCTTTCGGGCCGCGCCTCGAACATGCCTTGATGATTGCGTTAGCTTCCCGGATAACCCATCTAATCCGAAATGGAACTCTAGTATTCGGGCCATTCGTGGCCGGATGAGGCGAGGGAATATGTTGTTAGACGGCGGGGCAATGACAGCAACCGAGGTGGTCAAAGACACGACCACACAAGGTTTTATGAAAGACGTGATCGAGGAATCCAAACGCCAGCCGGTGCTGGTAGATTTCTGGGCGCCTTGGTGCGGGCCCTGCAAGCAGCTCACGCCTGTCCTGGAAAAGACCGTGAAGGCCGCCAAAGGCAAGGTCAAACTCGCCAAGATGAACATCGATGAGCATCCGGCGATTCCTGGCCAGATGGGCATCCAGTCGATCCCTGCGGTCATCGCCTTTTCAAATGGCCAACCGGTCGATGGTTTTATGGGCGCATTGCCCGAGAGCCAGGTGGTCGCGTTCCTGGAGCGGATCACCAAAGGCGCAGTCGGGGCCGAAGAAAAGGATCTACTGAAAGCAGCTGATGCTGCGCTGGTTGAAGGCAATGCCGCCGGCGCCGCCGAAATCTACGCGCAGCTGCTTGCGGAAGACGGCACCAACGTACACGCGCTCGCCGGGCTCGCGCGGTGTTACGTCGAAACCGGCGCACTCGAACAAGCCAAGCAAACACTCGCCCTCGTACCTGAGGCCAAGCGCAACGAAGCGGCCGTTGCCGCAGCACGCGCAGCACTTGAGGTTGCCGAGCAAGCCAAGTCGCTCGGGCCCTTAGCAGAGCTCGAAGAAAAAGTGCTCGCCGATCCACTCGATTATCAGGCGCGCTTCGATCTTGCTGTCGCGCTCAACGCCAAGGGCAAACGCGAGGACGCCGTCAAACATTTGATCGAAATCGTCAAACGCGATCGCAAATGGAACGACGACGGTGCGCGCAAGCAGCTTGTGCAGTTCTTTGAAGCGTGGGGCGCAACCGATGCCGCCACAGTGGACGGCCGCAAACGTCTATCATCGATTTTGTTCTCGTAAGGGTTCGCCCCGGCGACGGCACCGAGCGGCGGAGTGAAGCGAATATGCCGATGAACGCTCAATATCGCGGGCCGATCGAAATGCCCGGAGTGATCCCGGTATTTCCACTACCGGGCGCATTGCTTTTGCCGCGTGGACAAATGCCGCTCAATATTTTTGAGCCGCGTTATATCTCTATGATCGATGACACATTGCGCGACGGTCACCGATTGATCGGCATGATCCAGCCGGACGCCGTTCATGGCGGTCCGGCCGACAAGCCGCGACTTTACAAGATCGGTTGCGTCGGGCGGATCACGCAGCTTGCCGAGAGTGGCGATGGCCGTTATTTGATCGAACTCACTGGCGTTGCGCGCTTCCGTGTCGAAGAGGAGCTGAAAGTCGCCACGCCATACCGGCAATGCCGCGTCACCTATGCGCCGTTCGCTGACGATTTCGTCGCGCGCAAGGGCGAGAATGCCGTCGATCGCGCGGCCTTGCTTGCGGCGTTAACCGATTTTCTCAAAGCCAATGATCTAAAAGTCGATTGGGAAGGGATTGAAAAGGCGCCGAACGAGGCGCTGGTCAATGCACTGTCAATGATGTCGCCCTATGGCACGGCGGAAAAGCAGGCCCTGCTGGAAGCTCCCGACTTAAAAACCCGTGCCGAAATTCTGATTGCTATTACCGAAATCGAGCTCGCCAAGAAAAATACTGAAGGCGAGCCGCAACTACAGTAATCGGAAACCGTCATGGCCGGGCTTGTCCCGGCCATCCACGTCTTTACTCTATGACATTAAAGACGTGGATGCCCGGGACAAGGCCGGGCATGACGAATGAGAGGTCCCCATGCCCACCGTCCCCCCAACAGAACGGCCCACTGGCAGCGTCGATCCGAAGCTGCTGGAAATCCTCGTTTGTCCCGTGACCAAGGGGCCGCTTGAATATGACGTCGACAAACAGGAGCTGATCTCGCGCAAGGCCAAGCTCGCCTACCCAATCCGCGACGGCATACCGATCATGCTGCCAGAAGAAGCGCGTCGACTGGAATAATTCAACACAGCCTGTATCCGTACGCTGGGGTGCGAGGCGCGGAACGCGCCAAGCCTCGAGGGGTGACGTCAGAGCCGTGGCAAGTTCATCACAAGGTAAAATCATCATGATCAAGATCTGGGGCCGCAACACCTCGTCGAATGTGCAAAAGGCGATGTGGGCAGTGGGTGAGCTCAAGCTCGAACATCAACGCATCGACGTCGGTGGCCCATTCGGCAAAAACAAGGAGCCAGCTTATCTCGCGATGAACCCGAACGGGCTGGTACCGACGCTTGAGGAAGAAGACGGGTTCCTGCTGTGGGAATCGAATTCGATCGTGCGCTACCTCGCCGGCAAGCACGACAAGAACGGTGTGCTCGAGCCGAAGGACCCCAAACAGCGCGCGCTCGCGAGTCAGTGGATGGATTGGCAATTATCGGTGGCGGGACCTGCGATTTTCCAGGCCTTCTGGGGCCTGATCCGTACCCCGCCTGAAAAACGCGACGCGGCCGCAATCAAAAGCTCGCAGGAAAAAACCACCGCCGCGATGAAAATGCTCGACGTCCAACTGGGCAAGACCCAATACGTCGCTGGTCCCGCATTCTCCTACGGCGACATCCCTGTCGGGATCATGTGCTATCGCTTTGTACAGTTGGTGCCGCAACGGCCGCCGATGCCGAACCTCGACCGCTGGTACGACGAGATCTCATCGCGTCAGGCGTTCAAAGATCACGTCGGCAGCGTTCCCCTGTCATGAGTGACGCGGGCAAGGCAGGGCGCTGCCTTGGCCTGATCGGCGGCCTCGGACTCGGGGCGACTATCCATTATTATCGAGAGTTGGTTGCTGCGCATGAGCAACATGGACGCGTAGCACGCTT
Source organism: Pseudolabrys sp. (assembly GCA_036391175.1). Taxonomy (GTDB): domain Bacteria; phylum Pseudomonadota; class Alphaproteobacteria; order Rhizobiales; family Xanthobacteraceae; genus Pseudolabrys. The sequence continues at coordinate 14,135 of DASWAK010000300.1, read as the reverse complement.
GCTGATCGCCCATGCTGACATTCAGCGTGTCTATGCCGCGGTAACCGCAAAGGATTTCGATGGGCTCGCACGCTACCTCGCCGGTCTGATTGCGAATATGGCGGCCGGCGGCGCCGAATTCAGCGCCATTGTGGCCGCTACACCCCACATCTGCGCCGCGCAACTCGCGGCCATATCGCCGCTGCCACTGATCAACATGTTGACCGAAGTGCAGCAAGCGGTGAGTGCGCGAGGCCTCAAGCGCGTCGCGCTGCTCGGCACCCGCTTCACCATCGAAACGCGGATGTTTGGTTGCCTCAACGGCATTGAAACCGTAATGCCTGAACCGGACGAAATCGAACGAATCCACCTGATCTACAAAGATTTTGTCGAAGGCCGAGGTTCGGATGCGCAAGTGGAAGAGTTGCGTAAGATCGCACGCACATTTGTCACACGCGATCGCGCGCAGTCGGTATTGATCGCCGGCACCGACCTTTCAATGGTATTCACGGAAAGCAGTGCCGGTTTTCCGATGATCGACTGCGAGCGCCTTCATGTCGACGCTATCGTAGAACGTTTGCTCAACTAATTTCTTCGCTCGTTCCCGCGCAAGCGGGGACCCAGAGCAGCAAGCACCGGAGTCCTGCTTGCGCGGGAATGAGCGGGTGGAAACAGCTTTACAACGCCTCGCCCTTCAGCAGCTTCGGCACATCGCCAGTAAAACCTGCCGCCTCGCGAATGAACATACGCTTGAGTGCGGGCATGCGTTCGATCACGCCAAGACCAATGTCGCGCGCGAGCCGCAGTGCATCAGAGTGATTCGAGAATAGCCGGTTCAATCCATCGGTGGCGATCCCCATGGTCATGGTGTCGAAGCGCCGCCAGCGCTGATACCGTTCCAGAACGTCCGGCCCTCCAGGATCGAGTCCGAGGCGTTCCGCATCGGCGATCGCTTCGGCCAGCGCGGCCACGTCGCGCAGGCCCATATTTAAACCCTGCCCGGCGATCGGATGGATGATGTGCGCGGCATCACCAATCAGTGCTATCCGCTCGCCAATAAATGTGCGTGCAGTAAATAGGCCGAGCGGAAATGCACGCCGTGGCCCGATGACTTTGATGTCCCCGAGCTGCAACCCGAAACGTTTCTCCAATTCGGCGTGGAATTCACCGTCCGGCAGTGCGACGATGCGCGCAGCTTCATCTGCGCTTTCGGTCCACACGATTGAGCTGCGTTTGCCGATCAGTGGTAGGATCGCGAATGGACCGGCTGGAAGGAAATGTTCTTCTGCGCAGCCATTGTGCTCGCGTTCATGCCCCACCGTGGTGACGATCGCCGATTGATCGTAATTCCATCCATGCGTCGCGATGCCGGCCTGCTCACGAATTTTCGAGTTGGCGCCGTCGGCGCCAACCAGCAGGCGCGCAGGAATTATCTCATCATTGGCGAGCGCGACCTCGATTGCTTTGCCAGTATTTTCAAAACTCGCCACTGCGCCCGCCCGCAAATCGACGCCGAGCGCTCTTGCTTTTGCAACCAGTGCGTCGACCAGATGGCGGTTCTCGACCATATGTGCAAATGGCTCGCCCTCCTCCACCTCGCCCGCGAACGTAAGAAATGTCGGCCGCACCGCATCGTCCAGCTTTGAGTCGGTCACCACCATGTCGAGAATCGGCTGCGCGTTGGCCGCGACCGCATCCCACACTTCGATGGCCTCAAAGAGCCGCCGTGCAGCGGCGGCAATTGCGGACGCGCGCGGGTCTTTCGATTGGGCGTGTGCCAGCGCTGGATCAATAACCGTCACTGTGAACGGATCGCCGAGCCCCTGGCGCAGCGCGATTGCGAGGGCCAGGCCGGCAAAACCTGCTCCGCCAATGACAACCTCGGCTGGCCGATGCGCGGAACTGACCGTGCTCATGCACATTCCTTGTAAATCTCGCCGTAGCATAGCAGGTTGAGGACAGATTTTGACCTATTCCGAGCTTTCTCATGTCCTCCGCCGTCCAGGATCTGCTCAACATTCTCGATCTCGAACCGCTGGAAGTGAACCTGTTCCGCGGCCGCTCGCCGCAGGTTGGCTGGCAGCGCGTATTTGGCGGCCAGGTGATCGGACAGGCGCTGGTAGCCGCGGTGCGTACGGTCGAGGTCCGGACGCCGCATTCTTTGCACGCTTACTTCCTGCTGCCGGGCGACCCCAAAGTGCCGATCATCTACGATGTCGATCGCATGCGCGATGGCAAGAGCTTCACCACGCGGCGTGTTACCGCCCGCCAGCATGGACATCCAATTTTCTCGATGCTGGTATCATTCCACACCGACGAACCTGGGCTCGACCATCAGGCTAAAATGCCGGATGTGCCGCCACCGGAAAAGCTTCCGAGCGACACCGATATGCGTGAAAAATTACTGCCGATGATGCCTGATCCGGTCCGGCGCTATTACGAGCGCGAACGACCGATCGAGCTACGGCCGGTCGAGTTCGAACGCTATCTGGGCAAGAAAATTCCCGGCGGACAGTTTAACATCTGGATTCGCACCACCGGCAAATTGCCAGATTATCCTGCCATCCATCAATGCGTGCTGGCTTACGCTTCCGACATGATGCTGCTCGACACAGCGCTGGCGCCGCATGGACGCACACTGTTCGAGAAAGAATTCATGGCCGCTAGTCTCGATCATGCGCTGTGGCTGCACCGGCCGTTCCGCGCCGACGAGTGGCTGCTCTATGCACAGGATTCGCCGAGTTTGCACGGCTCGCGAGGCTTTGCGCGCGGACTTATATTTAAACGCGACGGGACGCTTGTCGCCTCGGTGGCCCAGGAAGGCTTGGTACGCCAGCGGCGAGAAACTTGACGTGCACAATGAAGCGATTGCTTGCGGGCTATTTTATTCTCATTTCAATCATGACGACTGCGCTTGGCGCATCGGGCAAACAGCCTGCACCGTCCGGTTCGTGGGAAGGCGCGCCGGCGCAATACACCCGTTTTAGTGTCGCAGAACTCGAGCGCGGTTTTCTCGCGCTCGCCTTCGGATCTGATCTGCGCATCGGCGCCCGCCCGCTCGGCATCCGTCGCTTCGACCATCCGATCCACGCGCGAGTCTTCGGCGGCAGTACCATCGATCGTACCGATGCAATGTCACGCGTCATTGAAGAATATGCACGTGCAGTTCCTAATCTGGAAGTGAGCATTGCACCGGCCGTCTCAACAGAAATCGAGCTGAGATTGATTGACGAGAAGGATTTTCGCTCGGCGCTACAGGCAGCCTTCGGCGCAAAAATTGCCAAGACCTTCGTCGCGCGCACCGACCCACAATGCATGACCAGCGTCAGATCGACCGTCGACGGAAAAATCGTGCACTCAGTGTCATTTATCATCGTCGACAAGGGTGACGATGTATTCCTCGACTGCGCCTACCATGAATTGCTGCATGCGTTCGGGCTTTCAAACCACGATCAGCACAATCCATGGACCACGCTCAACCAGAAACGCATGGTTGGCTACCTGACGGACTACGATCGATCTCTGCTGACGTTGCTCTATGATCCGCGCATCAAGCCTGGAATGACGGTACGACAGGCACGCGCCGTCTTGCCCCGCGTGATCGTCGAACTCGGGCTTGCCTCACCAAAACCAGACAGATGAGTCAACATCGCTGACCTACTATGCCCGCAAATGCGGCGTCCTGCCTGTGGGTACGGCAACATCCCCGCTTAATCTTTAGGCCGCCGGTCGCTAGCTTAAGTAATTGAGCCCGTGCCGGCCCAAGCCGAGGCGGGTTTTCACGCGCATGGTCCCCGAAAAGCGGGGACCGGTTTCGGGAAGGACCATGCGCCAAAATACTGCGCGAAGCGGGCGCACCCGGGGGAAGAAATCCATGAAGCTGGTCATCGCCGTTATCAAGCCTTTCAAACTCGACGAGGTCCGCGAGGCCCTCACGCGTCTCGGCATTCACGGCATGACCGTAGCCGAAGTCAAAGGCTACGGACGACAGAAGGGCCACACTGAAATCTATCGCGGCGCCGAATACGCCGTGAATTTCCTTCCCAAATTGCGGCTTGAGGTCGCCATCGCCAGCGAGCAGCTCGACCAGGTGATGGACCAACTGGCCGCTGCCGCCCGGACTGGACAAATCGGTGACGGCAAAATTTTCGTCACATCGATTGAACAAGCCGTGCGCATCCGCACCGGCGAGACCGACGTCGACGCACTCTAGCAAACCAGCAGACAAAGTTGGAGAGATGACATGACATGGGCGTACCTGCGCCTTGGTACCGCGGCGGCCTTGGTGATCGCGACATCGCCGGCATTGGCGCAAAGCTCCAAGATTGATGCTGCCGACACCGCCTGGATGATTGGCGCCACCGGCCTGGTACTGATGATGACGATCCCCGGCCTCGCATTGTTCTATGCAGGCATGGTGCGCAAGAAGAACGTGTTGGCCACCATGGCGCAAAGTCTTGCCGCCACTTTTTTGGTTTCCATTCTGTGGGCAGTCGTTGGCTATAGCCTCGCCTTTACTGGCGGGGGCGCGTTTATCGGGACTCTCGAACGCATCCTCCTTGACGGTGTGACGCTGGATGCCGTTTCGCCGCTGGCCAAGACGATTCCCGAAAGCCTGTTCATGATCTACCAGATGACATTCGCCATTATCACGGTCGCGCTGGTCGCCGGTTCTGTCGCCGATCGCTTACGCTTCTCTGCATTTTTGCTGTTCTGTGGTTTCTGGCTGCTGCTGGTCTACGTGCCGATCGCGCATTGGGTGTGGGGCGGCGGTTTCCTCGGCACCTATGGCTTAATCGATTTTGCGGGCGGCACGGTGGTGCATTTGAATGCCGGCGTCGCCGGCCTGGTTGCGGCTTATGTGCTTGGCGCGCGCCGCGGCTATGGCAGCGAGAATCTTGCACCATATGATTTGACCTTGGCGGTGATCGGCACCGGCCTACTGTGGGTTGGATGGTTCGGTTTCAACGGCGGGTCAGCGCTCGGCGCTAATGCGCGCGCCGCCCTGGCGATCGTATCGACGCACCTTGCCGCGAGTGCCGGAGCTTTCACCTGGATGGCATTGGAATGGTGGACGCGCGGCAAGCCGTCCGTCCTAGGAATGATCTCGGGCGCAGTGGCCGGCCTCGGCACGATCACGCCAGCATCCGGTTTCGTGTTGCCGATGCAAGGCATGTTGATTGGAATTATCGCTGGGGCAATCTGCTTCTGGGCTTGCACCTGGCTCAAGCTGAAGGCCGGCTACGATGACTCGCTTGACGTGTTTGGTGTGCATGGCATCGGCGGATTGACCGGCACCTTTCTCGCAGGTGTGTTTGCGGTTGGCGCGTTGTCGGCAAATCCGGAACTGCCCGGCGGAGTACGCGGTCTGCTTGAAGGCAATCCGCAACAGGCGCTCGCGCAGCTCTATGGCATCGTTGTCACGTTGGTATGGTCGGGCGTATTGACCTTCGTGATCCTGAAAGTGATCAGCGCGATCGTGCCGTTGCGCGTGAAACAGGAAGACGAGGTCATGGGTCTCGATGTCAGCCTGCATGGCGAAGCGGTTCAATAGTAAGCGGCTCTTTCCGCACTAGCCGTTGGATGCGGGAGTTAGGGCGACGTAATCCCACTTCCGCTTGCCCGCCCCTCTGACTAATTCTTAAGCAGGCCCTTTCGTCGGTGGCGCATCTTTAAGCGCCGGTCCAGGGCGGCCACTCGGCAGGTCAGACGAACCTCGAATTTAGCCCATAAAATCAATAGTTTGGACGGCCCCTGAGCATCTGGCACGGCGTTTGATTCTATCTCTTCGGCCATGCCTGCGAAGCAAGCTCCGTGGGCCCGGCTCAGTGAACCCGCCCGCACTGCGTGAATGTAGAAAACGGGCTCAAGCGGGGATCGAATCCATGAAAATCGTCATGGCCATTATCAAACCCTTCAAGCTCGACGAGGTCCGTGACGCTCTGACCTCAATCGGCGTGCAAGGGCTGACCGTTACCGAGGTCAAAGGATACGGGCGTCAAAAGGGCCACACGGAAATCTACCGTGGGGCCGAGTATGCGGTGAGCTTCCTGCCGAAGATCAAGATCGAAGTGGCAGTAGACACCAAGCAAGTCGAGAAGGTTATCGGCGCCATCACCGGCGCCGCGAAGACCGGACAGATCGGCGACGGAAAAATCTTCGTCTTCAATCTGGAAAACGCCGTGCGCATTCGCACCGGCGAGACCGATACCGCGGCGCTCTAGTAACCCGCACCGCAAAACAATACGGACAGGAGTAAAACCATGACGTTGAAAAAATCCTCCCGTGCGGGGCTCGTGGCTCTCGCTCTCGGGATTCTGCTCGGCCTCTTCCTGAGCGTGGCGTCTTTTGATGCCTCCTATGCTCAGGCACAGGCTCCTGCGGCCGCACCAGCCGCCGCACCGCCCGCCCCGGCCGCTCCGCCGCCGGCGTGCGCCAATGATCCGGATCCGAAGAAAGCTGTTCTCGAGAAGTGCACGCCCAATTCGGGCGACACCGCCTGGATGCTCACTTCGGTCGCGCTCGTGCTGATGATGACCATTCCGGGCCTCGGCCTGTTCTATGGCGGCATGGTGCGCAAGAAGAACGTGGGCGATACGGTGATGACGAGCTTTGCCGTCACTTGTCTGGTGACGATCGTCTATGCGGTGATCAGCTACAGTCTGGCCTTCACCACAGGCGGACCATTCCTTGGCGGGATGAGCCGCGCGTTCCTACAAGGCATATTGAGCGACATCTCAAATGGAACCGGCACACCGAATGGTTTGGCCGTGACCATTCCCGAAACGGTCTATCTCTGCTTCCAGATGACCTTCGCCATCATCACGCCGGCGCTGATTGCCGGCGCCTTCGCTGAGCGCATGAAGTTTTCCGCAATGCTCTGGTTCATGGGCATCTGGGCAATCGTAGTCTACGCCCCAATCGCTCATTGGGTGTGGGGCGCAGATGGCTTCATGTCCAACGGCAATAGCGACGCCATGTTCAAAGTGCTCGACTTTGCCGGCGGCACCGTCGTGCATATCAACGCAGGCGTTGCCGGCCTGATGTGCGCAATCTGTCTCGGCAAGCGCAAGGACAGTGGTCCTGGCCACAACATGGTGCTCACCTTCATCGGTGCTTCGCTGCTGTGGGTCGGCTGGTTCGGCTTCAACGCCGGCTCTGCCGTCACCGCCGGCATGCAGGCAGGCATGGCGATGACCGTGACCCAGATTGCGACCGCCGTCGCAGCCTTCACTTGGATGCTCGTTGAATGGGCCGCGCGTGGAAAACCCACCGTCATCGGCATCTGCTCAGGTGCGGTTGCTGGTCTTGTCGCGATCACTCCGGCCTCGGGTTTTGTCGGTCCGGTCGGCTCGATGGTGATTGGCGTCGCCGCCGGCGTGTTCTGCTATTGGGGCGTCACCGGCCTCAAGCGCATGCATGGCATCGATGACGCGCTCGACTGCTTCGGTGTCCATGCGGTCGGTGGCATCGTCGGAGCCTTGCTCACCGGCGTCTTCGCCATCGAGCAGTACGGCGGCACCGCCGGTCTGATCGAAGGCAATGCGGCGCAGATGATTAATCAAGTCAAGGGCATCGCCGTTGTGATCGTATACGACGCTGTCGTCTCTCTGATCATCCTCAAGGTCATTGATATGATCATCGGTCTGCGCATTTCCGACGAAGTGGAGCGCGAAGGCCTCGATATCGCGCTGCATGGCGAGGCAGTGCAGTAAGACCTAGCTGCTCTAGCGGTAGGGGCGGAAACCCGGCACTGTCCCTTCCGTCGAGGCCCCGGTTCACAAGGACCGGGGCCTCTCTTTTCAAGCTCGGTTTTTTGCCCTCTCGGCGAAAAACTAGCCCAATTTCCGATGGTTAATCGGGTCTTAACCTCGCCCTCTTTATTGTGGCTAAACCCCTGTGCTGCGGGCCAAGCCCGCTGTGTCGACGCATGCTCATGATGACCGCCCAGCACGAGCTCGCCTCTTCTACTGCTCCGGCGGTCGATTCTCGTTCGCCCTTCGTACGGCTGACCGAGCTGATCGCCGGCATCGAACCGGGCAAGCCTCCCATCAATCTGTCAGTCGGCGAGCCGCAACACGCGATACCGCTCTTCGTGGGGCCGACGCTTGCTGCGCATCTTGCGGATTTTGGCCGCTACCCTGCCAACAAAGGCATCAAGCCTTTCCGCCGCGCGGTCGCAGTCTGGTTGGGCCGCCGCTACAAGCTCGCACGGCCGGTCGATCCCGAAAGCGAAGTGCTGGTCCTCAACGGCACGCGCGAAGGCCTGTTCCTCGCGGCCATTGCCGCGCGACGTTGGGTCACGCGTCGCACTGGCAAACCGGCAATGCTGATTCCCAATCCGTTTTACGCGGCCTATGCCGCCGGGGCGGTCGCAGCCGACTGCGAGCCAGTCTATCTGCCGGCGACGCGCAAAAGCGGTTTCCTGCCCGATCTCGACGCGCTCGACGAGGCGCTGCTCGCGCGCACGGTCGCCTGCTACATCGCGTCACCCTCTAATCCCCAGGGCGCCGTTGCCGATCGCGTTTATCTCGACAAGCTTGCGGCCCTGGCTCGTCGCTTCGGCTTCCTAGTGTTCGCCGACGAATGCTATTGCGAGATTTACAGCGAGCTCGCACCTGCCGGCATGCTGGAAGCCGCCGGGTCCGATTTTGCGAACGTCGTGGTTTTCCACTCGCTGTCCAAGCGCTCGAGCCTTCCCGGTTTGCGTGTTGGATTTGCCGCAGGCGACCGGCGTTTCCTTGGTTCTTATCTGGAATTGCGCAACGTGGCTGCGCCGCAGGTGCCCACACCAGCTCAGCATGTGGCGATTGCCGCCTATGGAGACGAGGCGCACGTGCAGGAAAATCGCCGGCTTTATTCCGCCAAGTTCGATCTTGCCGACCAGATCATTGGTAGCCGCTATGGATACGAACGTCCGGCCGGCGGTTTTTTTCTTTGGCTCGACATTTCGAAACAGGGCGGCAGCGAGATCGTGACCAAGAAACTATGGGCTGAAGCCGGCGTGCGCGTAGTACCGGGGCGTTATCTCGCGCGCGAGCAGGCGGATGGAAGCAATCCCGGCGCGGACTATATCCGCGTCGCCATGGTGCAAGACAAGGCAGCCACGGCGGAGGCGCTGCATCGCCTCGTCGCCGTGCTCGGTTAGCGCATGATCACGAAAAACGGGAACCGGTTTTCGTACAAGATCATGCGCAAACAAAAGGACGCGTAGCGCATGCGGGCAGCAGATCGCAGCCTCGATATCATCACTTTTGTCTCGGAGCATTTCCGCGACATCATCAGGCGGCGCCTGAGTGAGCTCGCTGGCCTCTCACTGATCACGCTGGCGCTCCTTGGTGCTATCGCACTTGCGACATGGTCGGTGCAGGATCCCTCGCTTAGCCATGCTACCCAGAAGCCAATCCATAACTTGCTTGGCTTTCCCGGTGCGATTTTCTCCGACCTGGCAATGCAGTTGCTCGGGCTGGCTTCTATTCTGCTTCTGGTGCCGGAAGCGCTGCTCGGCTGGCGATTGCTTTCGCACAAGCCTGTGGGCGAGAAATGGCGCAGCTTGCTGTGGATCGTTGCCACATTCCTCGCAGCTGCCTTCGCTTCTACGCTGCCACACATCGGCTCGTGGCCGCTTCCGACCGGGCTCGGCGGTGTTGCCGGCGACGCACTCCTGCGCTTGCCGGTGATGGTGTTCGGCGCGCAGCTCTCCGGGCTCGCCCGTCTTGTGCTGTGCATCGTGTTTGGCTTCGCCACGGCTGTGACGCTGGTGCTGGCCGCCAATGCGCGATCACAGGCCAAAAAGGCGGCCGCGCGGGATATCGCCGAGAACCACGACATCGCAGAAGACGAGGCCGACGACGATCATGGTTCGCCCTGGCTCGGCATGATCGTGCACGCTTTGTTGAGCTGGAAGGCACGCATCGGCCGCATGATCCGCGGTGACAGGCGTGCGGGCGTCCCGATGCCGGCACCGCGCGGACCGCGGCAGGAGCCGCGTTTTGACGGCTTTGGGCGGGAGACTTCTGCATACGATCATGATGAGGGTGATGAAGATAACGCGCCGGCGCGGCGGAGACGCGTCGCACCGCGAATGCCCGTGCGCCGCTCCGATAACGGCTATTCGCTGCCCTCGCTCAATCTGCTGGCCGCGCCGCGCGCCAGCGAACGCACCACGCTGTCGCGCGATATAATCGACGGCAACGCTGCGGCACTCGAAAGCGTGTTGCAGGATTTCGGCGTACGCGGCGAGATTATCAATGCACATCCCGGCCCCGTAGTCACGCTCTACGAGCTCGAGCCGGCGCCTGGCATCAAATCCTCGCGCGTGATCGGGCTTGCCGACGACATCGCCCGATCGATGAGCGCGGTGTCAGCGCGCGTCGCTGTGGTATCGGGCCGCAATGCTATCGGCATCGAGTTACCCAATCCGACGCGCGAGAAGGTTTATTTGCGCGAGCTGCTGACCGGGGTCGACTACAACGAGAGCGCAGCCAAATTGCCGCTCTGCCTCGGCAAGACAATTGGTGGTGAATCGGTTATCGTCGATTTGTCGCGCATGCCGCATCTGCTGATCGCCGGCACCACGGGCTCCGGCAAGTCCGTCGCGATCAACACCATGATCCTTTCGCTGGTCTATCGTTTACGCCCCGACCAATGCCGCTTGATCATGGTCGACCCCAAGATGCTCGAACTCTCCGTCTATGACGGCATTCCGCATCTCCTCACGCCCGTCGTCACCGATCCAAAAAAAGCGATAGTCGCGCTCAAATGGGCGGTGCGCGAGATGGAGGGCCGCTACAAGAAAATGTCGAAACTCGGCGTACGCAATATCGAAGGCTATAACGCGCGCGTTGCTGAGGCGAAAGCAAAAGGCGAGATGCTTACCCGCACCGTACATATTGGCTACGATAAGGAGACTGGCCAAGCAATCTACGAGAAAGAAGAACTCGAACTCGAACCGCTGCCATTCCTAGTCGTGATCGTCGACGAGATGGCCGACCTGATGATGGTTGCCGGCAAGGATATCGAAGCCGCCATTCAGCGTTTGGCGCAAATGGCACGCGCCGCCGGTATCCACGTCATCCTGGCGACGCAGCGCCCGTCAGTGGACGTGATCACAGGCACCATCAAGGCGAACTTCCCGACCCGGATCTCATTCCAGGTCACCTCCAAAATCGACAGCCGCACCATTCTGGGCGAGCAAGGCGCCGAACAACTGCTCGGCCAAGGCGACATGCTCTATATGGCCGGCGGTGGGCGCATCAGCCGCGTGCATGGTCCGTTCGTTTCAGACGACGAAGTCGAGAAAGTCGTGCGGCACCTGAAGTCGCAGGGCACACCCGAATATCTGGAAGAAGTGACCGCCGGTGGCGACGAAGACGAGGACGGCAACGCCATATTCGACGCGACCGGTATGGGGCTCGCCGAAGGCGGCGATCTCTATCAACAGGCAGTCGCCATCGTGAAACGCGATCGCAAGGCGTCGACCTCCTATATCCAGCGCCGCCTTCAGATCGGCTACAACCGCGCCGCCACCATCATGGAGCGGATGGAAGAAGAAGGCATCGTCGGCCAGCCGAATCACGCGGGCAAGCGCGAGATCCTGATCCCCGAAAATCCAGCTGACGACCGCTATTGAGAATCGCCTAGTTCGCGATTAAGCCGGAATCCGGCCCGAGGCGGGCGGGTCGCGAAATCGCCACAGCCGGCCCATATAGGCTTATTCATGGGCGCGAGGCGGAGAACGTGATGGCGGCACAGCAAAAGACGCGAACTGGCCAAAAACTGGTCTCTGCTGCGTTATTTGCCTGCCTTTCAGTCCCGGTATTCGCCCAGGCAATTCCGCTCCCGGCTTCACGCCCGTCCGTGCCGCAAGCCCAGTCAAATACCGCTGGATCGGTCGCCGCTCCCGCAGCTAAACCTGCGCCCCCGAGTCGGGGCCCGGTGGCACAGGCGACGCAAGCGCCCAATCCTGTCACCAATCCCTTCGCCGCCTTGCTCGGCAAGCCTGGCTCCGCAGGGACACTCACCTCGGAACAGCACGCCATCGTCGATCGCGTCAACGGCTATCTCTCCGGTGTCCAGACGCTTACCGGAAATTTTATCCAGGTTGGTCCGGACGGCAGCCGAACGCAGGGCGAGTTTTTCATCTCCAAGCCGGGCCGGGTGCGCTTCGAATACGACGACCCGAGCCCCATAGAGCTCATCGCGGATGGTTCGTCGGTGGTGGTACGCGACCGCCGACTAGCAACCCAAGACGTCTATCCGTTGTCGCAGACGCCATTGCGCTTTCTCCTCGCCGACCGCGTTGACTTGACGAAGGACACGCAATTGGTCGCGGTCTATGCCGACGATGTATTTGCGACCGTCATCGTCGAGGAAAGGAACGGCATCGTTGGTACCAGTCGGCTGATGATCATGTTCAGCGCCAAGGACATGCAGCTCAAACAGTGGACGGTGACCGACCCGCAGGGCTATGACACTACAGTCGCGGTGTACAATCTCGACACCAGTAAGCGGCCGGATCCTGCCCTTTTTAAGATCGATTTTACACGATACCACAATTGACCATCATGGCTCATCATTGCCAGCGAAAGCAGCGCACGATCCAGTAATCACTAAAAATCGGTGGGTATTGGTCGCCCGCATTCGCGGGAGCAAGACATGTCGAGTATGTTTGCGCTCATGCTTCTTAAAATCACAACCTGGAATATCAATTCGATTCGCCTGCGCATCGATTTGGTCGCCAGGTTTTTGAAAAGCGTGCGGCCGGATGTCATCTGCCTACAAGAGACCAAATGTCCCGATGATGCATTCCCGATGAAGCGCTTCAAGCGCCTCGGCTACGAGCACGCGGCGCTCAATGGGCAAAAGGGTTATCATGGTGTCGCTGTGCTCTCGCGCGTGCCGTTCGAACACATCGATGTCCAAAGCTTCTGCGGCAAGATCGATTGCCGGCACATCTCTGTGGTGCTGGGCGAACGTGCAAAACTGAAAGATCAAATCACCCTGCACAACTTTTATGTGCCCGCCGGCGGTGACGAACCAGATCCGGACATAAACCCAAAATTCGAGCACAAACTCGCTTTTCTCGATGAAATGCGCGCGCACTCAGGATTGCGCCCAGAACAATCGCAGCGCGCTATTCTTGTGGGTGATCTAAACGTAGCGCCCCTCGAGCATGACGTCTGGAGTCACAAGCAGATGCTCAAGGTGGTTTCTCACACACCAGTCGAATGCGAGAAGCTCGCTGCTGCACAGAGGGAGGGTGGCTGGATCGACTGCATGCGCGTCCTCACGCCCGAGCCGCAAAAGCTCTACACTTGGTGGAGCTACCGCGCGATGGACAATTGGCGTACTGCGGACCGCGGCCGCAGGCTTGACCATATCTGGACTTCGGATGCACTCGCCGACCGCGTTTCAACGATCAAGATCGCGAAAGACTACCGCGGCCTCCAGCGGCCCTCCGACCATGTACCGGTGACCGCAACGATAGAGCTTTGAATTCGCGCAGCTGCAACCGGTTAGTGCTTATCGCCTGTCTCGAGCGCACGCTTCACGCCCGCGAGTTCTTTCGACCAAGTTTGCAAGCGTTCGGCCATACTGTCGCGTAATTTCTCCGCGGCGGCAGGATAGCCTTCCAGCATTTTGCGGAACAGGTTACGTGAAATACGAACGACCACCGTCGGCTCTTTCGCTATCGCTGTTGCCTGGCACACCGTATTGGTCAGTAGCGCTAGCTCGCCCACCAGTGTGCCGGGACCGACAGTAATTTCCTCGCCCTCCGACAAAGTACCCGGCTCCAGCAGCAGCGATCCTTCCTGCACGACATAGCCGCCGTCCGCGAGCTCACCAGCATAGAACAGTACCGCACCGCTTTGCAGATGGCGCGTTTCGGCACCGATTGCGAGAATTCGTAACGCCTGCTCGCCGAGGGCCGCCAAAGGCGGCACCCGCTCGAAGAATGCAATATCGTCTTCGAGACCCATACGCTATTCGCCTCAGATTCTGGAAGGATACTGGTGGATCACGGCACAAGCTTATAGCCGCCGGCTTCCGTCACCAGGATTGCCGGCGCAGCGGCATCCTTTTCGACTTTTTGCCGTAACCGGTAAATGTGCGTTTCCAGCGTATGGGTGGTGACGCCGGAATTGTACCCCCAT
>DASWAK010000299.1:0-2289 GCA_036391175.1 Pseudolabrys sp. | reverse complement strand
GTCGTCTGTGTTGAGCGGGGCACCGACGAGGTCCGAAAACTCCACCAGGTTCGGTTTGATCAGCGTTACACCTTCTGTAAGCGCCGCCTTCAACGCCGGTCCCGAGGTGTCGACGACGCATTGCGCACCGAGTTGTTTGGCGTACCGCGCAACGCGCGCAAAAAAGTCTTCCGGTACACCTGGTGGCACGCTGCCGCTGGCAACCACGAATTTAGGCTTCTCTGCCAGTGTTGCGAGTTTATCGAGCACTGCTTCCCATTCGGCGCGGTGAAGTGTGGAGCCAGGCAGCACGAAGCGGTACTGCTCTCCCGTCGACTCCTCGTAGGCGGTAAAATTCTCCCGCGTCTCGACGTGCGACGGCGTCACCAAGCTGTCGATGCCTTCGCGCTCTACCAGCCGATGCAGCAATTTTCCGATCGCACCGCCGGTTGGATAAATCGCCGTCGTGCTGGCACCGAGGCGATGCGCAACGCGCGCTACGTTGATACCACCGCCACCGGGATCCCGCTTTGGCGCCGAACAGCGCAATTTGCGGGTCGGTTCGACACGCGCGACATTAACAAAAATATCTATCGCGGGATTGATCGTGAGTGTGATGATATCCGGCACGTGGGGCATCCCATTTCAGTAAATAGCCGCTTTGCCCGCGCGAGTACACGTTTGCGAAGGAAAATAGGTATTTTTCGGTTGCGATCACAAGGATCACGTTTCCGAAAAGTGCCGGAACAGGCGCAGCCAATAGGCGTTTCATCTTTTCGCCCGATGACTAGCGTACTTAGCCATGCTTAGATCGATGGCGGCCTGCAGGCCGGGACAAGGCCAGTTCCTATGATTGATCCGCTCTATTCGCTATCGGGATTTGCGGTCGGCGCACTAGTAGGCATGACCGGCGTTGGCGGGGGGTCGCTGATGACCCCGCTATTGATTCTTTTGTTTGGAGTTCACCCAGCAACCGCGGTGGGCACTGATTTGCTGTATGCCGCCGCGACTAAGACCGGCGGGAGCCTGGTCCACGGTTTCGCGCGCAGTATCAATTGGCGCGTGGTCAGACGGCTCGCGACTGGCAGCGTGCCGGCCACAGTCGTGACACTCGCCGTCCTGTCGCATTTTAATCTCAGCGGCGACGCCGCGCGCAATTTGATTACACTTGTTCTAAGCGTTGCGCTGTTTGCTACTGCTTTTGTACTCGTATTTGGCGGCGCCATCGTCGCAGCCTATCGCGCGCGCGTAGTCGAACTCAATTCGCAGCGCACTGCAGTCAATACGGTCCTGGTTGGCATGGTGCTCGGCGTGCTCGTCTCGATCTCTTCTGTCGGCGCCGGCGCCATTGGCGTGATCGCACTGATCATGCTTTATCCGCAGCTTCCGATGGCAAGAATCGTGGGCTCCGACATTGCACACGCTGTGCCGCTCACGTTAATCGCTGGCACCGGGCATTGGATGATGGGTTCGGTCGATTGGCACATCATGGGCTCGCTGCTGGCCGGCTCGTTGCCAGGCATTTTTGTCGGCAGCTATTTCGCGATACGAATCCCCGAGCGCGCCCTCAGGCTGGTATTGGCGACCACGCTGTTTGTGGTCGCAAGTCGCATCACCTACGACCACGCGACAGCGGCTTCGTCGATCTTCACCGCTTTCTCGGGTCGGGCCGTGCCATAAGCTCGCAGCGCGTAATGGGCTTAGATTATCGCGGGCCAAAATATGGCGATCCCAGCAGCACCAGAACCCATATTGCGGCTAGCGCGCAGAAGGCAATGACCAATACGCTCATTTGCGACCCCCCGGTTTGTGAACTCCGCTTTACGTAAGGTTATCACAGCGCAAGATTGGTGGAGTAGGCAGACACAAAAAAGCCGGCCGCGCAGCGTTGCGCGGCCGGCTTTAATAGCAATCGGAAAAATCAGTTACCGTCGATGGTCTTGATCACGCTCGACATCGGGCGTGCTTCTTCCAGCCCGCCGCCCATCTCCTTGAGAACGATGTCAGTGTATTCTTTCTTCGGCTCTACTGGCGTTTTCCCGACCACCTGCACGACCTTATAGCCGCCGTCCTTGAGCTTTTTGAGCAGTTCGGGTGCTGCCTTCGCGGTCGCCTGCTGGAAGTCGTGCATCAGAATGATGCCCTTCCCATGCTTTTCGAGCTTCTTCATCACCGAGGCAATGACCTGCTCAGGCTTGCGCATCTTGAAATCGAATGAGTCCATGTCTGTCGAGAAGATGCCAACGTTGCGTTCGCCAACATATTTGACCAGCTCAGGCGGGTGCCGCAGCGCCGGGAATCGGAAGAACG
>DASWAK010000298.1:0-2621 GCA_036391175.1 Pseudolabrys sp. | reverse complement strand
GAAATCGGCACCTTGGGTCCCGATGAAGTCCTAGTCGAAATCGCTGGCTGCGGGGTCTGCCACACCGATCTTGGCTATTATTACGATGGTGTGCGCACCAAGCATGAACTACCGCTCACGCTCGGGCACGAGATCAGCGGTCATGTCGTCGATACCGGCACGGATGCTCTCTATTACACCGACCACGCAGTTATTGTTCCCGCGGTCATCCCGTGCGGCCACTGCGATGCGTGCCGGCGCGGCAAGGGGACGATTTGCCCAAACCAGAAAATGCCGGGCAACGATATTCATGGCGGCTTCGCCACGCATATCATCGTGCCATCGCACGGACTATGCGTCGTCGATGAGCACCGCTTAGCGGCGGCCGGTATTGAACTGGCCGATCTTTCCGTGATCGCCGATGCGGTGACGACGCCTTACCAGGCGGTCGTGCAGGCCGGCGTCACGAAAGGGGACCTCGTTATCGTCAATGGCGTTGGCGGCGTTGGCGGGTATGCCGCCCAGATCGCAGCTGCATTGGGCGGCATCGTTATCGCGATTGACGTGAACGATGAAAAACTCGCCGCCATTACCGGGCAGGGTGCTGCGCTAACTTTGAATTCCAAGAAAATGACGCCGCGCGACATCAAAGTTGCAATCCAGGCCTTCGCCAAGGAACACGGTCTGCGCCAGAGCGAGTGGATTATTTTTGAATGTTCAGGCACGCGCGCCGGCCAAGAAACAGCTTTCAGTTTGCTCAATCATGGCGCAACGCTTGCCGTCGTCGGCTTCACTATGGATAAGGTGGAGATACGGCTCTCGAACTTAATGGCATTCCACGCGCGGGCGATCGGGAACTGGGGTTGCCCACCGGAGCTTTATCCTGATGCCTTGGAGCTTGTGTTGAACGGGCACGTTAAGGTCACGCCGTTTGTTGAAAAACATCCGCTCAGCGAAATCAATCAAGTGTTCGAGACGGCCCATGCCGGCGGATTGAAGCGCCGTGCCGTTCTGGTTCCCGCATCGTGAGGAGCATTCAATGACCAGCCAAGCAGCTCGCGTGGCCGCGGTACAAGAATCTGAATTCAAGGATCATAATCTCGTGACCGACCTTGTGCGTGAGACCATTTCAAAGGGCGTGCACTACGACAAGCGTCCGGTGAAGGGCATCGACGGCAAGCCGGTGGCCGGCCTATTCAACGTATGGATTACGCTCGACAACCCGGGTCAATTCAATTCCTACACGACCGATATGGTGAAGGCGACCATTCTGGCCTTTCGCGCCGCTAGCGCCGCGCGCGACGTCGTTGCAGTAGTCTTCACTGGCTCCGGTGACAAAGCCTTTTGCACCGGCGGTAACACCAAGGAATACGCCGAGTATTACGCCGGCAATCCCCAGGAATACCGTGGCTATATGCGGCTATTCAACGACATGGTTTCGGCGATCATTAGTTGCGACAAACCGGTTATCTGCCGCGTCAATGGCATGCGCATCGGCGGCGGCCAGGAAATCGGTATGGCTTGCGATTTCTCAATTGCGCAGGATCTCGCCCGATTCGGTCAGGCTGGGCCAAAGCACGGCTCGGCGCCGATCGGCGGGGCGACCGACTTCCTTCCGTATATGATTGGCTGCGAACAGGCGATGGTCTCGGGCCTGCTTTGCGAGCCGTTCTCCGCGCATAAGGCCTACCGCCTCGGTATCATCTGCGAGATCGTGCCAGCGCTCAAGGTGGACGGCAAGTTCGTCGCCAACCCGGCGGTCATCACCGACCGTTTCCTCGATGAATATGGCCGCATCGTCCACAGCGAGCGCAAGACAGGTGCCGCCGCTACCGAAGGTCAGGCGCTGTTGAAACGCGGCACTATCGACCTCAGCCTGCTCGACGAGAAGGTCGAGGCGCTGTGCACCAAGCTGCTCTACACCTTCCCCGAATGCACCACCAAGACTGTCGAGGAGCTGCGCAAGCCGAAGCTCAACGCGTGGAACGCCAACAAGGAAAACGCGCGCGACTGGCTGGCCCTCAACATGATGACGGAAGCGCGCGCCGGTTTCCGCGCTTTCAATGAAGGCACGCGCGAGAGCGGGCGGGAGGTCGATTTCGTGGCGCTGCGCCGAGCGCTGGCCGAGAATAAGCGGTGGAGCGACGAGCTCACCGAAAGCATCATGCCGCGGGCGAGGTCCTAACTGTGAGCCAGCCGCTCAAGATCTGGCACGAGGCAGACGGTCGCTTGCTGCGGCTGCGGCTCGACCGGCCGAAGGCCAATCTGATCGATGCCGCCATGATCGCGACACTTGACCAGGCGCTGGCTGAGCATCTTGGTAACGGCCAACTCGGCGGGGCGCTGCTCGATGCCGCGGGGCCGCATTTCAGTTTCGGCGCCAGCGTTGAGGAACATCTGCCGGGTCGATGCGCTGCCATGCTGGCCGAGCTGCATCGCCTAGTCCTGCGCATGGTCGAATCGCCGGTGCCGCTGCTGGTGGCCGTGCGCGGCCAATGTCTCGGCGGTGGCCTCGAGCTCGCGCTGGCTGGTCATCTCATGTTCGTTGCTCCGGATGCCAATCTAGGCCAGCCGGAAATGAAACTCGGCGTGTTCGCGCCGGCCGCCTCCTGCCTGTTGCCGGAACTGGTCGGCCCGCAGCG
>DASWAK010000297.1:0-3607 GCA_036391175.1 Pseudolabrys sp. | reverse complement strand
GAACCGCTCCTCGGAACTGCGGTCACCCGCCGACGGTAGTGAAGGGCAATTGGATACGTGATGATGATGGGGGCGGAATTCACGGCAAAGAAAGCGGCAACAGCAAGGGCCGCGGCCGTGCTTGAACTCCAACCCATCGCCTGCACAAGCAACGCTGATGCGAAGAGGAGAATCACCGCCTCCATGCCCAGACACAGGCGCAGCCGCCGCGCCACCATGTTTACTCCCTCGCAGTCGCATCGCGCGCGATCGTGAAGTTAATGTGACCGGATGTGGCGACGGCTGACATAGATCAATAACGCGGTTTGGCAAATGACTAAAATAAACTCGAAAGGGGAGCGGCCATGGAGCTGATTTGGCTCAGGAGCTACCCGCCGGGCGTGCCCGCCACAGTCGATGTCGGTGCGTATCGCTCGGTTGGTGAACTGTTCGACGCCAGCGTGGCTGCGTACGCGGCGCGCGCTGCCTACGTGAACATGGGGACAGCGATCACTTATCGCCAGCTCGATCGGCTGACCCGGTGTTTCGCGGGCTACTTGCAAGAGACGTTGAAACTTCCGCAGGGTACGCGCGTCGCGCTGATGATGCCCAACATCCTACAGTACCCGGTTGCGCTGTTCGGCGCGCTGCGCGCCGGCTATACGGTGGTGAACTGCAATCCGCTCTATACCCCCCGCGAGCTAGAACATCAGTTGCAGGACTCCGGCGCCGAGGCGATCGTCATCCTGGCGAACTTCGCCTCGACCCTCGCGCAGGTCGTCGCCAGGACTGCCGTCAAGCATGTCATCGTCACGCAACTCGGCGACCTGCTCGGCTTCCCTAAGCGGACGATGGTCAACTTCGTCGTCCGGTTCATCAAGCGAATGGTGCCGGCATGGCATATTCCGGGCGCTTTGTCGTTCCGATCGGCGCTGCGGCAGGCCGCCGGTGGCGAATGGAAGCCGGCCGATGTGCGGCCGGACGACATCGCCTTCCTGCAATACAC
The DNA here is from genome assembly GCA_036391175.1 of Pseudolabrys sp. GTDB lineage: Bacteria > Pseudomonadota > Alphaproteobacteria > Rhizobiales > Xanthobacteraceae > Pseudolabrys. The sequence continues at coordinate 2,622 of DASWAK010000297.1, read as the reverse complement.
CGGTGGCACCACCGGCGTTCCCAAGGGCGCCATGCTCAGCCACGCCAACTTGGTCGCCAACCTGCAGCAGGCGCACGCGTGGCTCAAATCGTTCCTGGAGGAAGGCCGTGAGACTATCATCACGCCGCTGCCACTGTATCATGTTTATGCGCTGACCGTGAATTGCCTGGTGTTCCTCAAGATCGGTGCCACCAACGTCCTCATCACGAATCCGCGCGACATTCCCCGGTTTGTGAAGGAGCTGGCGCGCCATCCCTTCACCGTCATTTCAGGCGTCAACACGCTGTACAATGCCCTGCTCAACGACCCACACTTCGCCAAGCTGGATTTCTCGCGGCTGAAATTTTGTCTCGGCGGCGGCATGGCCATCCGCGCGTCGGTGGCGCAACGGTGGAAGCAGGTGACCGGGAGGCCCCTGACCGAAGGCTACGGCCTAACGGAAACCTCGCCGCTCGTTACGGCCAATCCACTAAATCTGCCCGAGTACAACGGATCCATCGGGCTTCCCCTGCCGTCGACCGAGATCGCGATCCGTGACGACCAAGGGCACGACCTTCCGGTCGGCGAGGCCGGTGAGCTCTGCGTGCGCGGTCCCCAGGTGATGAAGGGCTATTGGCGGCGTCCCGACGAGGACGCCGAGGTGATGATGGCGGACGGATTCATTCGCACCGGCGACATCGCGGTGGTGGACGAGGCCGGGTACGTGCGCATCATCGATCGCAAAAAGGACCTGATCTCAGTTTCGGGCTTCAAGGTGTCTCCCAACGAGCTGGAAGAGGTTGCGGGCATGCATCCGGGCGTACTCGAGGCCGGCGCAGTCGGCGTGCCCGACGCGCGATCGGGGGAAGCCGTGAAGCTCGTGGTGGTGAGAAAGGATCCCGCTCTCACCAGCGACGATTTGCTGGCGTTCTGCCGCAAGAACCTGACCGGCTACAAGGTGCCCCGATACATCGAGTTTCGCGAAGACCTGCCCAAGACAGCTATCGGCAAGATCCTGCGGCGGGCTCTGCGCGAGCCGTTTAACACGACACGTTGCGATCGCCCTGATGGCGGCGGTCCGTTGCCGGCGCGCGAGCGTCTCACCTCGGTCGAATAATCGACGCCAGCGAGTGACCCGCGAGGATGGAACGCGTGGTCGATCCTCTCAGCGAGGCCCTGGCGGGGTCCCTGAACCGCTTGCTCGCCAAGCTGACCCACATTTCGTGGAATTGCCGGCAGTACCGACTGTCGAGATGCGTGCTTGCAGGCAGTGACTGGCCCTCGTCCAATTTAACGGTCAGCCGTTACCTTCTCTCAATGCCGGCGGTAAGAGGCGAGTTGCTCCACGTCTTTTCATAAATTCTCATCGGAACGTGGCGACAACCCACCTTTGCGGGCGCAGCCGTAGTCTTCGCACAGATGGGAAAGGTCGCCCTCACACGGATGACCGGTGATTGGGCAGCGGACTGGCCGCTCGCTGGCTGACAGAGCCCTAGCAAGGAACCATGGATTGCTCAAAACTAGTTGTCTCAACGCCGCCTCCGTGCGTAACGGTCAGTCAAATGCAGTCATCGGCCCGATGACGGTGGGGACCTCTGGCGAGCGCGCTGTTAGACGTGACTCCTTGAGTTGCGCATGGGTCAGGATGCCGACTTTAGGTATGTCACGTTCGATCAAATAGCGTTTCATGGCGTGGTCATTCAGAGTCGTTCGACGACAATAGGGCCGCGTATCTTTCAATCACGCGACGAGCCTGCTCGCGCCGCGTCACCCGCAGCGCAGCCATAAAACGTTCGAAGAGGCCTTTGCGTGGTCCGCTCTGCACCCTTTCGACAATGGCGGTAACGGGGGTGCGCGCGCCCCCGTAAGTCACAGCGGTCATTGGGGTCTTTCCTTTTCAAAATCGAGGTTTCGGCGAATATCCTGGCATTCGTCTCTCGCGACGAAGCGCCGAAGCGCTCATCGCTTCTTAATGACAACCTCAAGATACTCGCTGGGCACGACCATGGTGCCGTCGCCGGCCTTGTTCATGCGCGCGATGAGGTCGTACAGGTCTTTCTCCAGACGCATCTGCTGGGACGGCTCGAGCGCCGAGAACGCCTTGAGCATCGGGCCATAGTAGGTCCTGAACACCTCGACGAAGTGTTCTGCCGACCGATAGCGAAATTTGAAGTGGCGGGGCTCGGTCTTGATCCAGGTCGAGGCTGGCCCGAACATTTCGGTAAGCCGCGCGCGTGTGCCCCAGAGCAAGGGCGATTTCGCTGCCGCTGGAGGCGGCAGATATTTGCCCAGCGTCTTGAACATTTGTCCGATGAAGCCATCCGGGGTCCAGTTCGTGAGACCGATCTGGCCGCCGGATTTGCAGACGCGCAGGAGCTCGGTGGCAGCCTTGTCCTGATTGGGCGTGAACATCACGCCGAAGGTCGAGACGACAACGTCGAAGCTGCCATCGGCAAACGGCAACGCCTCGGCATCGGCCTCCTTGAATTCAATAGGCAGGCCTTCGGCCAAAGCGCGGGCACGGCCGCGCTCCAGTAGACTTGCCACGTAGTCCGTCGAAACGACGTTGCACCAGCGCCGCGCCGCAGCCAGGCTGGCCATTCCGTTGCCGGCAGCCACGTCGAGAACTTTGCGGCCTGCGCC
>DASWAK010000296.1:0-9025 GCA_036391175.1 Pseudolabrys sp. | reverse complement strand
TCATGGCGCTCGCCATTCGCGTCAACGATTTCCTTTCCGGGCTTTTCCTCGGCGTCGGCATCCGTCTCGTCGACTTCAAGATGGAAACGGGCCGGCTGTGGGAAAACGACGTGATGCGTATCGTCGTCGCCGACGAGGTTTCGCCCGATAGCTGCAGGCTGTGGGACATCAAGACCAACGATAAGCTCGACAAGGATCGCTTTCGTCGCGATCTCGGTGGCCTGGTCGAAGCCTATACCGAAGTGGCCAAGCGCCTAGGCATTATGAGCGAGGGCGAGCGTCCGCAAGGCACCGGTCCAGTCCTGGTGAAGAGCTGAGGACAGCAGCCATTGGCGGATTGAGGCGAATCCGCAAGGATGCTAACCGGGGGCCGAGAGGCCCCCGTTTGCGTTGAGATAACGATGAAAGCCCGCGTTACAGTTACCCTGAAATCCGGCATCCTCGACCCCCAGGGCAAGGCAATCGAGGGCGCGCTGCGCTCGCTCGGCCTCGCCGGCGTGTCCAGCGTGCGTCAGGGAAAGGTGTTCGACATCGAGATCGAAGGCGGCGATCGTGCCATGGCCGAGGCCCTGCTCAAGCAGGCCGCTGACAAGCTGCTGGCCAATACCGTGATTGAGAATTACCGCGTGGACGTGCTGGGATGAAAGCCGCCGTTCTCGTTTTCCCTGGCATTAATCGCGAGCGCGACATGGTGCGCACGCTTCGCCTGATCTCGGGGCGCGAGCCTGCCGTGGTTTGGCATGCGGATACGGAACTTCCCTCCGGCACCGATCTGGTCGTGATCCCCGGTGGTTTCTCCTACGGCGATTATTTGCGTTGCGGCGCCATCGCGGCGCGCAGCCCCATCATGAATGCGGTGCGCGCTTACGCTGCCAAGGGCGGGCTGGTGCTCGGCGTTTGCAATGGCTTCCAAATCTTGTGCGAGGCGGGCCTGTTGCCAGGCGTGCTGATGCGCAATGAAAATCTGCGCTTCATTTGCCGCGATGTGTATTTGCGGGTCGAGCGCTCCGACATGCCGTTCACGCGCGGCTACAACGCGGGCCAGGTCATCCGGGTGCCGGTTGCACATGGCGAGGGCAACTACATTGCCGACGGCGCGACCATCGCGCAGCTGGAAAGCGAAGGGCGCGTGCTGTTCCGTTATTCGTCGCCGGACGGCATGATCGATCCGAACTGGAACCATAACGGTGCCATCAACGCCATCGCCGGCATCGTTAACGAACGCGGCAACGTGCTCGGCATGATGCCGCACCCTGAAAACCACGTCGAAGCCGCGATCGGCCCGACCGACGGACGCGGTCTCTTCGCCGGGCTGGTCGAGGCGCTCGACCGGGCGGCATAGGCTGTGATCCGCAACGAACCTCGCATTACGCCGGAGCTGATCGCCGAGCACGGCCTCAAGGCGGATGAATACGACCGCATATTGAAGTTGATCGGCCGTGAGCCGTCGCTCACCGAGCTCGGCATCTTCTCGGCCATGTGGAACGAGCACTGCTCGTATAAATCCTCCAAGGTTCACTTGCGCACGCTGCCGACTAAGGGCCCATGGGTGATCCAGGGACCGGGCGAGAATGCCGGAGTGATTGATATCGGCGACGGGCTCGCCTGCGTGTTCAAAATGGAGAGCCACAATCACCCGAGCTATATCGAGCCCTATCAAGGCGCGGCGACCGGCGTCGGCGGCATTTTGCGCGACGTGTTCACCATGGGCGCACGACCGATCGCTTGCCTGAACGCGCTGTCGTTCGGCGCGACGTCGCATCCGAAGACGCGGCATCTCGTTTCCGGCGTGGTCGCCGGCATCGGCGGCTACGGCAATTCATTCGGCGTCCCGACGGTTGGCGGCTCGGTACGCTTCCATGTGCGTTATGACGGCAATTGCCTGGTCAATGCTATGGCGGTCGGTATCGCGCGCAAGGACCAGATCTTCTACGCGGCGGCTTCCGGCATCGACATGCCGATCGTCTATCTTGGTTCGAAGACCGGTCGCGATGGCATCCACGGCGCCTCTATGGCTTCGGCTGAGTTCGATGAGGACTCCGAAGGCAAGCGTCCGACCGTGCAGGTGGGCGACCCGTTCTCCGAAAAGCTGCTGCTCGAGGCCTGTCTTGAGATCATGCAGAAGGGCTGCGTCATCGCCATTCAGGACATGGGTGCGGCAGGTTTGACCTGCTCGGCCGTCGAGATGGGTGCTAAGGGCGATCTCGGCGTCACGCTCGACCTCGACAAGGTACCTTGCCGCGAGGAGGGCATGAGCGCCTACGAGATGATGCTGTCGGAAAGCCAGGAGCGCATGCTCATGGTGCTCAAGCCCGACAAGGAAAAAGAGGCCGAGGCGATCTTCCGAAAATGGGGGCTTGATTTCGCGGTGGTAGGTGAAACCACACCGTCGAAGCGCTTCATCGTGCGCCATGGCGGCGACGTGATGGCCGACTTGCCGATCAAGGAACTGGGCGACCAGGCGCCGGAATACAAGCGACCTTTCGTCAATGCGGCGGAGCCGGAAGAGATCGACGCCGAGAGTGTGCGTGCGCCGGTCGGTATCGTCGAAGCGCTGGAGAAATTGCTGGCGACGCCTGATCTCTGCTCAAAGCGGTGGGTATGGGAACAATACGATCACGTCATTCTTGGCAACACGGTGCAGCGGCCGGGTGGCGATGCCGCGGTGGTTCGTATCGAAGAGGGGCCAAAGGGCCTCGCGCTCACCACCGACGTCACGCCGCGCTATTGCGAGGCCGATGCATTCGAGGGCGGTAAGCAGGCAGTGGCAGAGTGCTGGCGCAATCTCACCGCCGTCGGCGCCAGGCCGCTTGCAGTCACCGACAATTTGAACTTTGGCAATCCGGAGCGGCCGGAGATCATGGGCCAGTTTGTCGGCTGCATTCGCGGCATTGCGGAAGCGTGCAAGGCGCTCGATTTCCCCGTCGTGTCGGGTAACGTGTCGCTTTACAACGAGACCAATGGCCGCGCGATTCTGCCGACACCGTCGATCGGTGGCGTGGGTCTTATTGACGACTTTAAGACATCGGCGACGCTGGCATTCAAGCGAGCGGATGAAACCATTCTGCTGATCGGCGAGACCACGGGCTGGCTTGGCCAATCAATGTACTTGCGCGAGCTGTGCGGACGAGAGGAGGGCGCGCCGCCGCCGGTCGATCTCACCGAGGAGCGCGAGAACGGCGATTTCATACGGTCACTCATCCTCGATGGCACAGCGACGGCAGCACACGATCTCTCCGACGGCGGCCTTCTGGTTGGGCTTGCCGAGATGGCGATGGCTTCCGGCATCGGTGCCCAGCTGGATGCCGCACCGTCCGATATCCCCGCTCATGCCCACTGGTTTGGTGAGGATCAGGCGCGTTATCTCATTACTGTGCCGGTGCGGCAGGTGGACGCTGTGCTCGCCCGCGCCAGAGCCGCGAACGTGCCGGTGTGGACGATCGGCAGGACCGGCGGCGACACATTGACGCTTGCCGGCGAGCGTCCCATCCTAGTCACGATTCTGCGCGAGTGTTTCGAAAGCTGGCTACCGGCCTATATGGCCGGCAAGCTGTGAGCAATCTGCGAGGACCGGCCTATGGCCATGCAAGCCGGTGATATCGAGCGGCTGATCAAGGCGCACATTCCGGATGCGCAAGTGACGATCCGTGACCTCGCAGGCGACGGCGACCATTATGCCGCTACGGTCATCTCGGCCTCGTTCAAGGGCAAGTCGCGGGTGCAGCAGCATCAGCTGGTCTACGAGGCACTCAAGGGCCAGATGGGCGGCGTGCTGCATGCATTGGCGCTTCAAACCGGCACCCCCTGATGAATTCCGGACGGGGCGTTCGTGTGCTCTCACCCAAAGGCGCAATTGCGCCAACCGGCACCTGGAGCCTCGGCACGCGCGCCGGCGACTTTGTATTCGTGGCAGGCATGCGCGGTATCAATCCGCTGAATAGCTGCCTCGTCGAAGGCGACGAGGCGCGCATCCGCCAGGCTTTCACGAACATGAAAATGATTGCGGAATCCGAAGGTACCGGTCTCTCAGATTGCGTCCGTCTGACCGTTTTCGTGACCGATATGAATCGGTTACGTCCGCTTGTAAACAAGGTGCAGGAGGAACTTTGGACCGGCGGCCCATACCCGCCGCGGACCATTGTCGAGGTCGCCAAGCTCAATCAGGACGACTTTTTCGAGGTGGAAGGCACCTTCTACTCACCAAAAGTCAATGAATTGCTCAATGCCTCTTGGGTTGGCGCCATCTTCTGGGATACATATATCGGTAATCGAGGCGGCTGCGCCGCCCAAAGGATGAGATTCCATGGCCATCGAGCAATTCATCGACAATGAAGTGAAGGCGAACGATGTGGTGCTGTTCATGAAGGGCACGCCGCAGTTTCCGATGTGCGGGTTTTCTGGACAGGTGGTTCAGATCCTTGACCATCTCGGCGTCGCCTATAAAGGCATCAACGTGCTTGAATCCGACGAGATCCGAAACGGCATTAAAAGCTATTCAAACTGGCCGACAATTCCGCAGCTCTATGTAAAGGGCGAATTTGTCGGTGGCTGCGACATCGTGCGCGAGATGTTCCAGGCTGGCGAATTGCAGCAGACTCTGAAAGAGAAAGGCGTGTCTGTCCGGCAGACGGCCTGAGCTGCGGGTAACGCGTGGCGAAACTTCTTCTTATCTTGGCGACGGTCGCTAATGGTGCGCTCGCGGCGCTGCTGGTGGGCGTGTCCGGTTTCTTGTTTGGTAGCGGTCCCGAAAGCATGCATGCCGGAGCCCTGGCGACGACGGGTTATGTTCTAGCGGTGATCGCCTGTCTGGTGGCCCCGATTGTCGGATTTGTTTTAAACAGGCGAGGTAAGGCGGGTGCCGGGGTGGCGGCTGCATGGCTGCCAATTGCAGATGCGTTCGCGGCGCTAGCAATGCCTGCGCCACATTAGGCGACCGGGACGAAGCGATAGGCGCTGTCCTTGCGCTCGACCATTCCCGCGCCCGGGTATGGCAGGTGGAATCCGATCAGTTTGGAGCGATCGGCAGCGAGCCGATCAAGCAGCTTGCGACGCGTCGCTGCAGCCTGATCCGGGACGTGGTCGGCAGCCGGCTTCCATTCGGGATGCTGGAACGAAATCAGCGGGTGATAGAGAACGTCGCCGCCTACGATCAACCCATCGCCGCCGGCGAGTTGTAGCGAGACGTGGCCCTGTGTATGGCCTCGCGTATCGACGATGTGCAGACCCGCAACGATCTCATCGCCCGCTTTGACCATTTTCACCTTGTCCTTGATTGCCGCGTAGTTGCGCCGTGCACCGGTGACGAAACCCGCGCGCTCGGGCGGTAAACCGCGCGCGGCATTGTCGCCGTGCCAGAAATCCCATTCGGCGCCTGCAACGAAGAACATTGCCTCCGGCATCATCAAATCATCGAGCTCGTCCACCGTGCCCCAAAGATGATCGGGATGGCCATGCGTGAAAATCACCTTGTTGATCTTGGCCTTGTCGATGCCGGCAGTTTTGAGATTGTCCCAAAGTTTTCCGGCAGTCGGCATGAAGCGGTCTCCAGAGCCCATGTCGACAAGAATTAGATCACGATCTGTGCGGATCAACGTGACGTTGGTCGGTGAATTGTATTGCTCGCCGGGTTGCCCGGCCGCTTTAAGCAGCGCTTCGCGTTCGGCTGGCGGCGCTTCGGGCGCGAGGAATCGTGTCGGTAGTACCAGATGGCCGTCGCTAACGACTGAGACCTCAAAGGCCCCGTGCTTGAACGCAAAAGGGGTTGCGGCAAACGCCGGCAGCGTCTGCGTGATGAGACTCGCGGCGGAGGCGGCAAGAAGCTCGCGACGGTTCAGGTTCAACATAGATGAGACCGGCTTGGCTGAGGCTTGCTGCCTTCTACGCCAATGCCAAGCATCGCGCCACTTGCGGCAAGTCGCGTCGTTTGCCCCGCTGGCGTTTCCGACTAGCGCTTGCGGTTCATGCGATTCATGATCAGGTAGATGACCGCCAGAACCAGTGCCAGTCCGATCAAGCTTTGCGTCGGCACACCACTCGCGAACTTCGTGACGTTGTCGGCCACCGATGTCACGAATACCCCCGAGCCCTGCCCGAGGAGCAGGTAGATCAACATGATCGCGAGAATGGTGACGAAGCCAAGCTCGACGAATTCCCACAGGATCACTTTTGCATTGGCCATGAATTTGCGCATGGCAGAACCTCTTGATGACACATACAGCCTATGGGTGGGGGGCCAGGCCCCCCACCCTGATTGCGTCAGCAAAACTGTTCAGGCTAGCCACATGCGGGCGCGTCAGGCCATTTTCCGGTTCGAGAACAGCCAGAGGACTATCCCGAGAGTGATCAGACCAACGAGACCATTCCCGCCCATGTCTTTCACCCAAGCCATGATGTTCGCTGTCACGGCGCCGAAGAACGGCAGATTTGCGCCGACCAACAGTGAGAGCACGATCGCCAATGCCAGCAGCATCAGAGCTAATTCCGTCAACGCCCCGACCCACTCTTTAATGGTATCGATCCCTTTCATTGCGGAGTCTCCCTAGGCATGTCCTCTGATTCGAGGACCGCGCGATGTTATTAGCGCTTTTCGCCTACTAAATGTAGTGAATTGTCGCAATGCGGCCACAAAATAAGCTGTGCACTTCGTCTTTAGTCGGGGATAACTTCCAAAACGCGCCGAATCTGGCACGGGCCCAATGAAAACGAAATTCGGGGATTTTTGCCCTTTGGCCAAAAGCTGCGGCCGGCGCCAGGATTCGCCGGCCGCAATATAGGGTTGTATCGGCCGTCAGATGGCCGATTCGCACGTCAGCGCGAGTAGTATTCCACCACTAGGTGCGGCTGCATCTGCACCGCATAAGGCACATCGGTGAGCACCGGGATCCGCGTCAGCTTGGCGGTCAATTTCGAGGCGTCGACGTCGATATAATCGGGCACATCACGCTCGGCCAAAGCCTGAGCCTCCAGCACCAGCGCCAGCTGCTTCGACTTTTCCTTGACCTCGACGACATCGCCGACCTTGACGCGATAACTCGGGATGGTCACGCGCTTGCCGTTCACACGGATATGGCCGTGGCTGATGAACTGGCGCGCGGCGAACACGGTGGGCACGAACTTGGCACGGAAGATGAGCGCGTCGAGCCGCCGCTCTAGCAGACCGATCATGTGAGCGCCGCTGTCGCCCTTCAGCCGCCGGGCTTCCTGGTAGATGCCGCGGAACTGGCGTTCGGAGATGTTGCCGTAATAGCCGCGCAGCTTTTGCTTGGCCTTGAGCTGAACACCGTAGTCGGAGAGCTTGCTCTTGCGGCGCTGGCCGTGCTGGCCGGGGCCGTATTCGCGCCGGTTCACTGGGCTTTTCGGCCGCCCCCAGATGTTCTCGCCCATCCGGCGGTCGATCTTGTACTTGGATTCCATGCGCTTGGTCATTCGCGTCCTCGATTTTAGTTGCTGTTGCTGAGGATCGCGCCCTCCTCTGTCCCGGCGGAGGCCGGAACCGACAGGCAGAGCCTCGTAAGCGCAAGGCCCTTGCCACGGGTCGCGAAACGCCCCTTGGGTCCTGAAAACCCACAGGGCGCGCGGGTTTTAGGGGTGAACTGAATGGCTGTCAAACGGGGTGCCCGATGGTAGCGGAGTAGGCTTGTCCACCGGCCGCCTGGGCGCCATTTTACGCGAGTCAGACCGGGCCCCTCTGGCAGCCACATGGCTGCGATGTCGGACTGAGTAAGCGCCGAAGGGCCCAATGAGCCGACCTTATTTCACCCTGGTTTGGACGATGCTGGCGGCTTGCTGTTGCCGGGCGGGGCAACCCGCATGAGCGATCTCTTTGTCCTTTCCTACGATGCGGCAACCGTCCTGCTCCAGGTGATCATGATCGACCTGGTGCTTGCTGGTGACAACGCGGTCGTGATCGGGCTCGCGGCAGCCGGGCTGCCGCCGGAACGCCGTTCGCGCGCAATCCTGGTCGGTATCGTTGCTGCCACCGGGCTTCGCATCGTATTCGCCGGTATCGCCATCAAGCTCCTGGAGATCGTCGGCCTGCTACTGGCAGGCGGCATCCTGTTGCTGTGGGTGTGCTGGAAGATGTGGCGTGAACTGCGCGGTCCGAGCGCAGAAGATACCGAAGCCGCGTTGACGGCGGGGGAAGCCCACGTCCCGCGCAAGACGTTTGCCCAGGCTGCCTGGCAGATTGTCCTCGCCGACATTTCAATGTCGCTCGATAACGTGCTGGCAGTAGCAGGGGCCGCACGTGACCATCCTGTGGCGCTGGTGTTCGGGCTCGGCCTTTCGATCGTACTGATGGGCATAGCGGCGAGCTTCATAGCGCGCCTGCTCAACCGGCATCGGTGGATTGCTTATCTAGGGCTCGCAATCATTCTCTATGTCGCGCTCGATATGATCTGGCGCGGTTTTTTGGAAGTGCAGCCGCACGTACTTGGCTAAGACCTAAAACCCGTATCGTGCAAGCGCTGCGGCGAGCGTGGGCGAGGGCCCGCGGCCCGATGTGAATGTAATTTGTGGCGGTAGAGGTGATTCACTCGCCCTACGCTCACACATCAGATCCGCGACGCGGCGCGCAATTGCGGGAGCTGGATCGAGCCACGTGACGAGCCAGGGCGCGTTGGTGCGGAAGCGGTCGAGCAGCAGGGGATAATGCGTGCAGGCGAGCACGATTGTGTCGGTTCGCCGTCCATCCTTTTCGATAAAACAGCCGGCGATTTCGGTTGTAATGACCGCGTCGGCCACGGGGGGCCCAGCTAGCTCTGCCTCGGCATAGGCAGCGAGCCGCGGCGAGCCAACCAGGTGCACGTCGCAACCGGAGGCGAACTCGCGGATCAATGCACGGGTATATTCGCGCCCGACAGTCGCCTGCGTTCCTAGTACAGATACGAGCTTCGACACTGACTGTGCGCAAGCAGGCTTGATCGCCGGCACGGTGCCGACAAAAGGTAGGGGAAAGCGTGCACGCAATTCGGCAAGCGCGAGCGTGGAAGCGGTGTTGCACGCCACCACCACCAGTTCGGGTGCG
>DASWAK010000295.1:0-2321 GCA_036391175.1 Pseudolabrys sp. | reverse complement strand
TGATTGCCTGGTCGAGTGGTAAGGACAGCGCCTGGGCCCTCCGCGAGACACGCCGTACGGGTGACTTCGATATCGTGGGTGCCTTGACCACGGTGACCGACACATTCGGCCGCGTCAGCATGCATGGCGTGCGCGAGGAATTGCCGCGTATCCATGCCTTTGGCCGCCACTCTTAAAATCCGCCCAGCGGTTCTTATATGAAGCGCAGAAGGGGCCAGTAACTTCCCCTAAAAGGAATAGGGATCCATGGTTCGTCAACCCGCCGTGGCGGGGGCGTTCTATCCTGCTAACGCCGCAGTGCTTCGGCAGACGATTACAGAGCTTCTGAAATCATCTGTGGCGTCGTGCGACACAGATCGGCCCAAGGCGCTGATAGCGCCGCATGCTGGTTATGTTTATTCGGGCCCGGTCGCCGGCCAGGGATATGCCCAACTCATCAAGCACGCCGAAATAATTCGCCGTGTAATTCTGCTTGGTCCCGTGCACCGGGTCCCGGTCCGCGGACTGGCGTTGCCAAAGGCGTACCGGTTCGCGACGCCCCTGGGCGAGGTTCCCGTCGACCAAGACTCAATTCGCCGACTGGTGGGGATTCCGCAGGTTGTCGTGAACGACGCCGCACATGCCTTCGAACATTCGTTGGAAGTTCAACTCCCATTCCTGCAGAGCGTTCTGCACGACTTTTCCTTGGTCCCACTTGCCGTCGGCGATGCGACTGCCGAGGAAGTAGCTGACGTGCTCGAAGCGCTATGGGGCGGGCCGGAGACGCTGATCCTCGTCAGTTCCGACCTGTCGCACTACTTGCCCTATGCCCAGGCCAAGCAAATAGACCATGACACTGTGGAACGAATCCTGGGTGGTCGCCAACTCGACAGCTTTGAACGAGCTTGCGGTGCCGTGCCCATAAACGGGCTGCTGCTGGCGGCAAGCCGGCACAAGCTGACTCCAAAGCTCGTGTCCCAGTGCAATTCAGGCGACACCGCGGGCGACCGGCAAAGCGTCGTCGGTTACTCGGCCATCAAATTTCTGGAAGCCAGAGGGACGCCGACGTCATGAATAATGATCGCGGCCCGGTCCTGCTCGCTCTCGCCCGCGCGTCGATTGCGAGCGCGTTGGGCCAAACTTGTTTCGTCGATCAATCCGCTCCTTGGCTGCGCGAAAAAGGAGCCTGTTTCGTTACGCTAAAGCAAGGCGCTGAGCTTCGGGGCTGTGTCGGCAACATCGAGGCGCGCCACTCGTTGCTGGAAGCTGTTACGGCCGCTGCGCGCGCGGCGGCCTTTGAGGATCCGCGCTTTCCGCCGCTCATCGCCGGCGAGCTAGCGAACACCCGCATCGAAGTTTCCCTGCTCTCGGCGCTGGAGTCTGTGGCGGTGCTTTCAGAAGCGGAGGCACTGAGGCAGATCAGGCCCCACGTCGATGGGCTCCTGCTGGAATCGGGGCGGCATCGCGGAATTTTCCTGCCGCAGGTGTGGGACTCTGCTCCCAACGCGCGGGACTTCCTCGATCTGCTCAAGCTGAAAGCCGGGTTGCCGGTCGATTTCTGGTCGGACGAAATCCGCCTCCATCGATTCCAAGTCGCCAAATGCAGCGAGCCCGGCATTGGGACGGTACAGTGATGTTTGAATCCTATCCCGCTCATTATTGGCACAGAACCGACGACGGACGCATCCAATGCGACGTTTGCCCGCGCGACTGCAAGTTGCGCGAAGGACAGCGCGGCGCCTGCTTCGTGCGCATGCGCGAGAGCGACAAAATGGTCCTGACGACCTATGGGCGTTCATCGGGCTTCTGCATCGATCCGATCGAGAAGAAGCCGCTCAATCATTTCTACCCCGGCTCGAGTGTGCTTTCCTTCGGCACGGCCGGCTGCAACCTCGCCTGCAAGTTCTGCCAGAACTCCGACATCAGCAAGACCCAAGACATGGACAAGCTGATGGACCAAGCCTTGCCCGAGGCGATCGCCGCGGCCGCCGTGCAGCACGGTTGCCGCAGCGTCGCCTTCACTTACAACGACCCCGTGATCTTCCTCGAATACGCCATGGACGTGGCCGACGCCTGTCATGCCCGCAACATCAAGACGGTCGCGGTGTCAGCCGGCTACATGCACGACCAGGCACGGCGCGACTTCTACGCCAAGATCGACGCTGCCAATATCGACCTCAAAGGGTTTTCCGACGATTTTTATTTCAAGCTGACGAGCGCGCATTTGCAGCCTGTGCTCGATACGCTGCTCTATCTCAAACACGAGACCGATGTCTGGCTGGAGATCACCACTTTGCTGATTCCGGGCAAGAATGACTCGGATGAGGAACTCACGGCACTCT
>DASWAK010000294.1:0-2065 GCA_036391175.1 Pseudolabrys sp. | reverse complement strand
CCATTGAACCACTGGCGATATACCGGATCGACACCATCCCACTGACCAAGGTCACGTGCCGGAGCCTTGCAGATGGACAGGGCGAAGACCGCCGCCCAAATAGTTCGGATAAGAATAGGTGAGGACTTCGGCGTTGCCATTGTCCTCTGTTGTTACGGCCCGCCGCGTCGAAGGCGGAAGTCGTTGATGATCGGAGTGCCATTAGGCGATATAATGGCGATGTTAGAGACACTGGCCGAGTAGCCGATGGGCTTCGAGTTGGCTGGATTATCCGCGCAGTGGTACCATAGGGCCGTTCAATCACGGCGAACGACTGGCGCCTGCCAATTTCTGTTCTAGCCAAGCGCGAAATATGAGCGCAGGATAATTCATCACCGGGCCGTGGACTCTGACTATTGGCCCGGTGACTGAGAGACCGGTTGTGCTTCCGCCTGTAACAGGAGGAGTGCAATGCCCAGCCCACATCAAGTCGACCCACCGTCACCACCACGTCTATTGTCCTGCCCTCACTGCTTCAAGCTAATGCGAATTACGTTCATTGAAGCGGCCGATGGCCATGAACAAATAAAATTCGTCTGCGACGACTGCCACATTGAAGAAGTACTAAAAAATCAATTGATCGAGTAACGTGAGCCAACCCAGATGAGCCGGATTGCATGCAATTGCGGCGCTGTCTACGAGACCGTTCCTGAGCGTCGCCCTCGTGACCCAAACCCTTTCAAATGTCTTGAGTGCGGAAAAGAACTGAGCTCGGGAGATTATAGGGTTGGGGATGTGAAAATTGTTGCGCGACCCGAGCCCGATCGAGAGTAGAGTAATGCAGTCGGCGCCTACGGGAGACGGCAAGGGGAAGCGAGCTGCTGCACCCAGAGCGCGCGAATAGGAGATCGTGGTTTACAATTTCCGCTATTGGCACTTAGCAGACATCGAAGATCTACGGTTGATGTCCGCTTTTGACTCAAAGCGGACATCCGCACCCCTTCCGGTATGGTAGCTGAGCCTCGGGGGAGGCAATGGCACGGCGCGCCAAAGCAGGCGGCGAACCAATTCAAACGCAACGCCGTAAGACGGCAGCGCGGAAGCGCGGCAATGCGATGCTCGGATTTCTGCTGGCGCGCGCTGGCTTAGCCGTAACCGTGCTGGAAAAGCACGCTGATTTCCTGCGCGACTTCCGCGGCGACACCGTCCACCCGTCAACGCTCGAGTTGATGTACGAACTCGGCCTGCTCGACGAGTTTCTCAAGATGCCGCACGAAAAAGTCGATCATCTCACCGGCCAAATTGGCACCGAACGCATCACCATCGCCGACTTCTCGCACTTGCCGACCCACTGCCGATTCATTGCGCTGATGCCGCAATGGCATTTTCTCAATTTCCTTGCTGCGCAAGGCAACCGCTGTCCGAGCTTCGATCTGCGCATGCGGACGGAAGTAACCGACTTGATCGAGGAGGACGGGCGCGTCGTGGGCCTGCGCGCGAAGGCGTCGGATGGTGATCTCGAAATTGGCGCCGACCTCGTTGTGGGGTGCGACGGTCGCCACTCCACCGTGCGTAAGCGCGCTGGACTAGGGGTAGAAGATATTGGTGCACCGATCGACGTACTCTGGTTCCGAATTTCGCGGCACAGCGAAGATTCTTCGGAAACTTTTGGTCATATCGCGGCCGGCCGCATGATGGTCATGCTCAATCGCGGCGATTACTGGCAATGCGCCTACGTAATCCCGAAGGGCAAGATCGACGACATCAGGCAAAAAGGAGTGCCAGCGTTTCGCGACAGCGTCGTATACATGTCGCCGTCGTTGCGCAACCGCATTGGCGAGATTAAGAGCTGGGACGACGTCAAGCTGCTGACGGTAGCGGTGGACCGACTGCGCGAATGGCACCGGCCGGGAATCATCTGCATCGGCGACGCGGCCCATGCGATGTCGCCGGTTGGCGGTGTGGGAATCAATCTGGCGGTTCAGGACGCGGTTGCCACGGCGAACATTCTGGTCGAGCCGCTCAAGGCCGGCCGCGTCACGCGCGGGCACCTCCAAGCCGTGCAGAGGCGGCGGAGCCCGCCGGT
>DASWAK010000293.1:0-2964 GCA_036391175.1 Pseudolabrys sp. | reverse complement strand
ACGTCGCCGAGAGAAGATGTCTTGATGAAGAGAATATAGGTCATGAGGCGGTTGCGGCACCCATATACCGGGCATTAAGCATGCCCGCCATAACCATGCCATCGCGCGGCGTCATCAGGATGCAGCTTTTACGATCATTGGCCACATTCGCTGGGACCAAGAGGGGGCATCGAGCATGACGGTTCTGGTCACAGGCGGCGCCGGCTATATCGGTAGCCACATGGTGCACGAGCTTGTCGACGCTGGGGAACCGGTGGTCGTGCTCGATAATCTCTCGACCGGATTCCGCTTCCTAATGCCGAGCTCCGTCCCCTTTGTGGCCGGCAGCACAGGCGACCGCCCGCTGGTCGCCGACACCATCGCGCGGCATGGCATCACTGCCATCATCCATTTTGCCGCATCCATCGTGGTGCCAGAATCCGTCGCAGACCCGCTTGCCTACTACAGCAATAACACCATGAATACTTGCGCGCTGCTTGACGTCGCTATCAAGGCAGGCATCCGTCAGTTCA
This sequence comes from Pseudolabrys sp., assembly GCA_036391175.1. GTDB lineage: Bacteria > Pseudomonadota > Alphaproteobacteria > Rhizobiales > Xanthobacteraceae > Pseudolabrys. Next base: position 2,452 of record DASWAK010000293.1, on the reverse strand, counting down.
TTTTTTCCTCTACCGCCGCAGTCTACGGAACGACGGACGGGACTCCTGTGCGAGAGACCGCACCGACCGTGCCGATCTCGCCCTATGGCACTTCAAAGCTGATGTCTGAGATCATGCTGCACGACACCAGCAAGGCACACGGGCTGCACTTCGTCATCCTGCGCTATTTTAACGTCGCCGGTGCCGATCCCAAATTGCGTACCGGACAGGCAACGCCGGCCGCAACCCACCTGATCAAGGTCGCCTGTGAGACCGCAATCGGCAAGCGTCCCAAGATGGACGTATTCGGAACCGATTATCCGACGCCCGACGGCACCTGCATTCGCGACTATATCCACGTCAGCGACCTGGTTCAGGCGCATTCGGCGGCACTCGCCTATTTGCGTAGTGGTGGCGCCAACGCGACCTTCAACTGCGGCTATGGCCATGGCGTTTCAGTGTTCGAGGTGATCCACGCAGTACGCCGCGTAAGCGGGATCGAATTTAAGGTCGATGTCTCTGGCCGCCGTCCCGGCGACGCGGCGGCACTGGTTGCGAATGTCGATCGCATTCGAGCGGCGCTCCCCTGGCGGCCGCGATTTCAGAATCTCGACACCATCGTCGCCCACGCGCTTGCATGGGAACGGCATTTGGCTGGCCGGCGCAAAAACGTCGTGGCCTCATGATCAACAAAACCGACGCTTTTGGCCATCTTTCGCTGGCTTAGTTTTGGCTTGAAAATTTCTTTATCCACAGGCAAGGAAACGGTCACTCCTGCCCCGACGTGCCCTATTCACAGCCTACAGAGGGCGGATGAACGATCACAACTTGCCATTGGCCGCCGACGAGAATTATAGCGCCCTTGCTCTGATTCGGCGTTTGCTCACCGAACACGGCTTTGTGCATTGGCGCAAATACGTCGTCGCGTTCGCGCTGATGACCGTGGCCGCCGGGTGCACTGCCCTCAGTGCCTATCTGATCGGCGACGTCGTCAATCAAGCCTATGTGAATCGCAATTTGCGGGGGATCGTCACGATTGGCGCCATCACCGTCGTCTTGTTCTCTGTAAAGGGCCTGGCGACGTACGGTCACAGCGTGATGCTTTCGCGCATCGGCAATCGCATCGTTGCCGACAATCAGCGCGCCGTTTTTGCCAAGCTGCTCACCGAAGGCCTCGGGTTTTTCTCCGACCGGCATTCGACCGAATTTATCGCCCGCTTGTCGAGCGGTGCGGCGGCGGCAACGCAGGTCATCAACCTCCTGGTTACCTCTGTCGGGCGTGACCTACTGTCACTGATCGGCCTGGTCATTGTGATGGTCGCGCAAGACCCGCTGATGTCGTTCTTCAGCTTTGTGGTCGCCCCGCCGGCATTCTTTATTCTGCGCAAGCTGGTCCGGCGCATCTACTCGATCGCACGAAGTCAGTTCCACGGAAGCACCCGTATCATCGAAACCCTGCAAGAAACGCTGCAGGGCATCCGTATTGTGAAAGCCTTCACTCTCGAAGACATCATGCGCGAGCGTTTTGACCAAAATGTCGCTGCGGTTGAGCACGAGGCCAATAAGATGGCGCGCGTATCCAATCGCGCGAGTCCCTTGATGGAAACGCTCGGCGGCTGCGCCATCGCCATGGCCGTCACTTATGGCGGCTACCGGGTGATCGAGACCGGCGCGACACCCGGTCAGTTCTTTTCCTTTATCGCCGCGTTCTTGCTGGCCTATGAGCCTGCCAAGCGGCTCGCTCGCCTCAATATTGAACTCAATAGCGCACTGGTCGGCGTGCGGATCCTGTTCGAGATGATCGACAGCCCGCCAAGCGAGCCGATCGACAGTAACAACCCAGACCTGCAAATAAGAACGGCACGTCTGGCGTTCGACGATGTGCATTTTGCATATCGGGGCGACGAGCAGGTCCTACGCGGAATGTCTTTTGTGGCTGAGCCGAGCAAGTTGACCGCGCTGGTCGGCCCCTCCGGCGGCGGCAAGTCGACAGTGTTCAACTTGATCTTGCGTTTTTATGACGCCAAGGAAGGCAGCGTCATCATCGACGAACAGGACATCACCCAAGTGTCGCGCCGTTCGCTGCGCCGACACATTGCCTATGTTGGACAAGATGTGTTTCTGTTTCGCGGTACTATCCGTGAGAACATCGAGTTCGGCAAACCGGGCGCCAGCGAGGATGAAATCGTGGCCGCCGCAAAGGCTGCTTATGCGCACGATTTCATCATGTCGTTTCCGCGCGGGTACGAAACACCGGTTGGCGAGCACGGATTGCAGCTCTCCGGCGGCCAGCGTCAGCGCGTGGCTATTGCTCGCGCCCTAATCAAGAACGCGCCGATCATATTACTTGACGAAGCGACCGCAGCACTCGACTCCGAATCCGAACTGCAGGTGCGCAAAGCAATGGAGCATCTTTGCCAGGGGCGCACGACTCTCGCGATCGCGCACCGGCTTCACACGGTGTCACACGCCG
>DASWAK010000292.1:0-9613 GCA_036391175.1 Pseudolabrys sp. | reverse complement strand
GAAGGCCTAAAGGCTCTCGGCGTGCAACCGGACAAGGTCGATCATGTGATCGCTACACACCTGCATTGGGATCACGCTGGAAACCATGACCTGTTCCCCAACGCGCGCTATCACATCCAGGACACCGAGATGGCCTATGCCACTGGCCGCTGCATGTGCCACCAGGTGCTGCGCATTCCGTTCAGCGAAAGCGACGTGCTGGCGATGGTGCGAAAGGTTTTCGCCTACCGCGTCGAGTTCCACGATGGCGTCGAGGAACTCGCGCCTGGCATCACCGCGCACAAGATCGGCGGCCACTCGAAGGGATTGCAATGCGTACGGGTTAAAACCAAACGCGGTACCGTCGTCATCGCATCGGATTGTTGCCACCTCTATTCGCATATCGACGAAGGCCGCGTATTTCCGATCACGTATAGCGTCGGAGACACGCTCGAGGGTTATAAGACGCTGAAGAAGCTCGCGAGCTCACGCCACCACATCGTGCCTGGCCACGATCCGGAAGTCTTAAAACTCTACCCGGCGGTTAAAACTGGCTTGGAAAACTGGATCGTGCGGTTGGATGTAGCGCCGAAGATTTGAGCCAGCCGCGGCGTAGCCACAACCTCCGCTCATTCCCGCGAAAGCGGGAATCCAGACTTGTTTCCCCTGGGTCCCCCGCTTTCCCTCACACCAACCCCAATTCCGCGAATGCATCCTTGTGGTGCTCGGCGCTCTCAAGCGCGAAGCAGCAGAAAACCACGCGCGTTACGCCGCGTGGGCGAGCGGCAATCTCCGCCGCGACGGTACCCACCGCGATACGTGCAGCAAGGCTGGCCGGAAAGCGGTAAATGCCGGTAGATATCGCGGGGTAAGCAATCGAAGCCAACGCATTGCTTGCCGCAAGGTCAAGTGCAGTCCGGTAACAACCCGCCAATAAAGCCTCTTCATTTTTATTGCCGCCGCCCCACACCGGGCCGACCGCGTGGATCACGTGCCTGGCCTTGAGCCGGTAGCCGCGCGTCATCTTGGCGCTGCCGGTCTCGCAGCCGCCAAGCGTTTCGCATTCGGCCAATAGCTCCGGCCCTGCCGCGCGATGAATAGCACCATCCACGCCGCCGCCGCCCAGCAGTGTGCGGTTGGCGGCATTCACGATCGCATCGACGGGAAGCGTGGTGATATCGGCGACAACGATGTCGAGGACGGTGTTTCCGATTTCGGCAGTTAGTTCTGTCATACGCGAAAAATATCACGCGGTTGCGGCCCCCGGCGCGACCTCGAAATCGACACTCGAGCGCACACCGATGTCGTCATAATGCGCATCGAGGAAGCGGCGCGCGGCACGCCGGCCGTTGGTGCGCAGCATTTCGAAAAAATCATAGTCGGTGTTGAGCCGGTTCGCCGCGTCCAGTGTTTGCGTCGAACCGGTGAGGGCGACGCGGTGCACATTGATTCGCCGGTATTGCCCTGCGCCGGTACCACGCGGCAGCTTACCCTCATCGATCAGCTTGCCGACGAAGGTGATGCCGCGCAGTTCCGACATCAGTGAGGCATTGAACGTGATCTCGTTGATGCGCGCCATAATCTCGTCGCGCGTCTTAGGTAGCTGCTTGCGTTGCGGCGGATTAATCTGGACCAGCAGCAAATTTTCGGTCTGCGTGGCGCCGATCAGCGAATAGAGCGAAGGATTGCCAACGTAGCCGCCATCCCAATAGGGCTCTCCGTCGATCTCGACTGCACGAAATAGATGCGGCAGACAGGCCGAGGCGACGATCATGTCCGCGGTCATTTCGTCGCGCCTGAATACACGGAGCTGCCCGGTCTTTACATTGGTGGCGGATACGAACAATTGCAGGTCCTGGCAGGCCCGCACCGCGTCGAAATCGACAAAACGCCCAATCAGATCGTTCAGCGGATTGATGTTGAGCGGGTTGAAGTCGTAGGGCGATAGATACCGCGTCAGCGCCTGCATCCACAGGCCCATCGGCGTGTCCTCGATTGGCCAGAATGAAAAAAGGCGGTCGACCGCGCGCCGCTGCACTTCGGGCAAGTTGCCGCCGAGGCTCGCGGCACGCCAGAAATCGGCGAGTCGCTTGCGCGCCTCGTCCGGTCCACCGCGCGCAAGCCCATCCGCCAGCATGATCGCGTTGACCGCGCCGGCCGACGCGCCGGATATCCCTTCGATCTTCAGCCGCCCGTCCTCGAGCAGATGATCGAGCACACCCCAGGTGAAGGCGCCGAGGGCACCGCCGCCCTGCAGTGCGAGATTGATATGTTTAACCGCTTTCGGTTTTTCCGACTTGTCGCCGCCGAACGCGCGCGAGAGAAGGTTCACTGCGCCACCCAACCGCCATCAATCGAATAGGCCGAGCCGGTGATGGTCGCCGCTGCGTCGCTGCACAGGAATACAGCGAGCGCACCAATGCTCTCCGGCTTGGTGAACTGATGCATCGGCTGTTTCTCCGACAGGAGCGCGATTTCTTCCTCGCGCACGCTTTTGCCGGAAGTTTTGGCTCTTGCGTCGATCTGCTGTTGCACCAACGGCGTGAGCACCCAGCCGGGGCAGATGGTGTTGCAAGTCACGCCTGCGTTTGCGGTCTCCATTGCGACGACCTTGGTGAGGCCGACGAGCCCGTGCTTGGCGGAGACATAGGCGACCTTCTGCACGCTGGCCACCAGCCCGTGAGCTGAAGCAATATTGATAATGCGGCCCCACTTGCGTGCTTTCATTCCAAGCACTGCGGTGCGGATAGTGTGGAACGACGACGAGAGGTTGATAGCGATGACCGCGTCCCACTTCTCGATCGGAAAATCCTCGATATTCGCGACGTGCTGGATGCCCGCATTGTTGACTAGCACATCGAGTGAGCCAAAGCTCCTTTCGGTCGTGCGGATCATCTCGGCTATTTCCGCGGGCTTGCTCATGTCGGCCGGCGAATAAAGTGCTTTAACGCGAAATTCCTTTTCGAAACCGGCGCGAATGTTCTCGATCTCGGCCTTGTCGCCAAAACCATTGAGCATGACGTTGGCGCCATCCTGCGCGAGCGCGCGGGCAGTCGCGAGCCCAATGCCGGACGTCGAACCGGTAACCAGCGCAGTTTTGCTTTTGAGCATTCGGTCCTCGTGTGCTTGGGCCGCCAAACTGGGCGTCAGGGTTCCCGAAAGTGCGGGCGGAACCTGCCCCTATTTGTGTTGCAGCGCAATATATATGTTGGTCTCGTAGGGATTCGAGTGGTTTAACGTTAGACTTGCGTTAGAAGGGCGGAACTCGCTTGGCCAGAAAATCACACGCACACGCGATATTCCCGAAGCCAGATCATGATCATGAGCGGTGCGCGAGCGACGCCATCGCTCACGCCGAAGCGATCTGCGCTACGCGCAAGGAGCGGCTCACGCCAATGCGGCGCCGCGTGCTGGAGGCGTTGTTAGCGAGCCATCAGCCACTTGGCGCCTATGAGTTGATCGATCGGCTGGCGGTACGTAGTGAGCGGCCAGCGCCGATTACGGTTTATCGGGCGCTCGATTTTCTACGCGGGCAGGCACTCGTGCACCGTATCGAGAGCCGCAACGCGTTCATCGCCTGCGTGCACAGCCACGACAGCAATGATCCTGTCGTATTTCTGATCTGCGAGAAATGTGGTGCGGTCGGCGAGGCGGCCTCTGCCGCGGTGGCCGATACAATCAAGAATGCTTCGCGCGCGGTGGGCTTTGTACCGAAGACACCGGTAATCGAAATAATCGGCATCTGCGCGCATTGCAAAGCAGCTTGAGGCGAACCACGCGTTGTCCAGCCCCAGTTACACCTCGACCACGCGTCCACTCGACGCGCTCGCGGCAGGCATCGTTGTGGTGCTGTGCCTGTCCTGGGGTTTCAACCAGGTTGCGACAAAGCTCGCGATCCATGACATTCCGCCGTTGACGCAAGCGGCCGTTCGCTCGGCCGTCGCTGCACTATTGATTGCCGCGTGGTGTCGGCTGCGCGGCATTGCGCTGCTTAAGCGTGATGGCACGCTTTGGTTCGGTCTCGCGGCCGGCTTTCTCTTCGCAATCGAGTTCATCCTAATCTACCAAGGTCTAGTCTACACTACCGCAACGCGTGCAGTGCTGTTCATCTATCTCGCGCCGTTCTTTGTGGTACTAGGCGCGCGCGTTGTCCTGCCGGCAGATCGCTTTGGCGCTGCACAGTGGTTGGGACTCGGCTTGTCATTCGCCGGCATGCTGGTCGCATTCGGCGTGCCGACACCGGCGATGGATCCACGCCAGCTTGTCGGCGATGTGATGATGGTCAGCGCCGCGCTGTTCTGGGCGGCGACCACACTGATCATCAAAGCCAGTCCGCTGACGCGCGCCTCGGCCGAAAAAGTAATGCTCTATCAGCTCGTCGTGTCGGCACCAGTCATGGCCGCAACGGCGCACATCATTGGCGAACGTATCACGCATATGCCGTCAGCGCTGGCGCTCGGCTCGGTAGCCTATCAAACGATATGGGTGGTCAGCGTGACCTTCGTGGTCTGGTTCGCGTTGATCGCGCGCTATTCCGCGAGCCGATTATCCGCCTTCACGTTTCTCACGCCATTGTTCGGCGTCGCCGCCGGACATCTGGTACTGGGCGAGCCGTTGACGCCGGCTTTTGCGGCCGCCGTGGCGCTGGTCGCGGCCGGCCTGGTACTAGTTAACCGGGCGCGATAACCGTGTTATTTCAGGCTCTTCCGCCTGCGTTGACCGTGGGATATTTGTCTGGCACGCGTTGTGTGGGAAGGATCGATGAGCGCGAGCGTGCAGGAACGGCACCGAACGGCCGCAGTCAACGTTGGTGGCGTCATAGTGGGCGGCGGCGCGCCGGTCGTCGTGCAGTCGATGACCAATACCGACACGGCCGATGTCGAAGGGACCGCGCGCCAGGTGGCGGCGCTGGTAGCGGCGGGCTCCGAACTCGTGCGCATCACCGTCGATCGCGATGAAGCAGCCGCCGCCGTGCCACGCATCAAGGAGCGGCTCGCCCAGTTCGGCGTGGCGGTGCCGCTGGTCGGTGATTTCCATTACATCGGCCACAAGCTGCTCGCCGAGCATCCGGCCTGCGCCGAGGCTCTCGACAAATACCGCATCAATCCCGGCAATGTCGGCTTCAAGGACAAGAAAGACAAGCAGTTCTCCGCCATCATCGAGATGGCATTGAAATACGATAAGCCGGTGCGCATCGGCGCAAATTGGGGCTCGCTCGACCAGGAGCTGCTCACCCGGCTGATGGACGAGAATGCCAAGTCGAAATCGCCGCGCGATGCGCGCTCTGTCATGCACGAGGCCATGGTGCAGTCGGCCGTGCTGTCAGCGGCACGTGCCGAGGAGATTGGCCTGCCTAAGAACCGCATTATCCTCTCCGCCAAGGTCTCGGCGGTGCAGGACTTGATCGCGGTCTATGGCGAGCTTGCCCGCCGCTGCGATTACGCGCTGCATCTGGGCCTCACTGAAGCCGGCATGGGCACGAAGGGCATCGTCGCCTCATCGGCTGCTATGGGAGTGCTGCTGCAGCAGGGCATTGGCGATACCATCCGCATTTCGCTCACGCCGGAGCCCAATGGCGACCGCACCCGCGAGGTGCAGGTGGCGCAGGAACTGTTGCAGACCATGGGCTTGCGCACCTTCGTGCCGCTCGTTGCCGCCTGTCCCGGGTGCGGGCGCACCACCTCGACCACGTTCCAGGAATTGGCCGCCGACATCCAGGGGTTCATCCGCGAGTCGATGCCCGCGTGGAAAAAGCGCTATCCGGGGGTGGAGACGCTCAACGTTGCGGTGATGGGCTGCATCGTAAACGGGCCGGGGGAATCCAAACACGCCGACATCGGGATTTCGCTGCCCGGCACCGGTGAGCAGCCGACCGCGCCCGTCTTCATCGACGGCAAGAAGGCCGCCACATTGCGCGGGTCGACGCTCAGCGCCGACTTCAAGCAGATGGTCATCGATTATATCGAGCGGCGATTTGGTACTGATCGGCGCGCGGCGGAGTAAAGAGGTGGGTTGCGCGGGGCCGCATCCGCGCTACGATCCTCGACAAAAGTATTTCGCCGAAGGTGCCTCATGAGTTCTCTGAGCAGCAAGGACGGCCCCCGCTATCGGCACGTGGTCGATGAATCGACACCATACGAGACGATCGGGGTGGACAAGCTCACACCGATCATCGGCGCGGAGATCGATGGTGTCGATCTTGCAAAACCATTGTCCAATCGGACTGTGGACGAGATTCATAGGGCCTTGGCCGAGAATATCGTCATCTTCTTCCGCGATCAGCAAATCACGCCACAACAGCACTTAGCCTTCGGCCGGCTATTCGGTGAGTTGCACATCCATCCGGCCGCGCCGCACGAGCCGGGCGAACCGGCGTTGATGAAAATCTACGCCGACAAAAATAGCCCTCGGGCGAACGGTGAAGGCTGGCACAGCGATGTGTCGTGCGATCTCGAACCGCCAATGGGCAGCATTCTCTATATCAAGCAGTGTCCGCCGCATGGCGGCGATACATTGTTCGCCAGTATGTATGCCGCCTACGATGCATTGTCGGACCGCATGAAGGCCTATCTCCGCGGGCTTACCGCGGTCCACGACGGAGAGCCGGTCTATCGCGGCCTGTATGCGGATGCGGGCGTTGCCGATAAACCGGCCTATCCGCGCGCTGAGCACCCTGTTGTGCGCACGCATCCAGTGACGGGAAAGAAGGCGCTCTATGTGAACCGCGGCTTCACGCACCACATCGTTGGCATCCCGCGCGACGAAAGCGACGCCATGCTGGCTTATTTGTATCAGCACGCCGAGAACCCGCTGTTCCAATGCCGCTTCCGCTGGACCGAGAATGCAATCGCCTTCTGGGATAATCGTTGCGCCCAGCACCGCGCGATGTGGGATTACTGGCCGCATACACGCTCAGGCAACCGCGTCACGGTGAAAGGCGAGCGTCCGTTCTGACGTAGGACGGACCCCGGCAATGGCGGCGGAGAGGCTTTCGCGAGCTCACATCCAGCCACCGCCATCTCTGCCACGGTTCGCGACGCTCGCTTCTTCCAGATCCAGTTCGTATTCGATACGGCGGCGTGCCTCGTCAGTGATCTTGCCATCGCGCAAAAGCTGATAGATGAATTCGCGCTCGGCATCGATCAGCTCTTTCTTGATCGTGGCGCTTTGGCGCATGTACTCAAGCCCGTCGCTCATGTCGTTCGGCAGGATCTGCCTTCGGCTCTGGTTGCGCGTGCGCAACAACGCGATGACCTCATCTGGCAACTCGCGCTCTTCGACAAACTTGTCCAAACGCTTTTCCACCTCTTCAAGCGCCGACACGCGCGACTCGAGTTCGGACCGTATTTCACCGGCGCGCTCTTCCTGACCGATGCGCGTAACACCGAGCCAGCGCACGACCAGTGGCAGCATCGAACCTAGGCCGACAAGCGTGATGATGATCACGCCGAAGGTCACGACAAGGATGAGCCCACGGTGCGGAAATGGCTGGCCATTGTTGAGCGCATACGGAATCGCGAGCGCGGCGGCGAGTGAAACCACGCCGCGTACGCCAGTGAAGGCAATTATAAAGGGCCCTTGCCATGGCGGCGATGGATCGCGTTTCGCCAGCGACGCGCTGGCCCAACGCGGAATATAGGTCGCCGGGAATACCCAGATAAAGCGCGCCGCGATCGCGATCAACGTCGTCAAGACGGTAGCAATCACCAATTCGCGGGTCGGTACGACTTGCGCCTGGTCCAGCAGCGCGCGCACCTGCGAGCCGGTGAGCAGGAATACGAGGCCTTCGATGAGATAGACCAGGAGATCCCAGAAAAAGATGCCTTGTAGCCGCGTGGCCGAGGATATCAAGCGCGGCCCGATCCAGCTCACGTAGAGCCCGCACGCGACGGTCGCCAGTACGCCTGAGCCACCGAGATGTTCCGGCACCCAGAAGGCGAGATAGGGCGTCATCAGCGATAGCGTTATTTCGACACGCGGCTCGCGCGCCCATTGTCGCAGACGCAAGCTCAACCAGCCAACCGCAATGCCATATAGAATTTCCCCAACTACGATCAGCGCGAACGTGCCTGTCGCTTCCGGCAGCGAGAAAGTGCCGGTCACCGCCGCCGCGACCGCAAAACGATAGAGAATCAACGCGGTCGCATCGTTGGCGAGCCCTTCGCCTTCCAGCACGACAAGGAGCCGCCGCGGCAGCGCGAGCCGCTGCGCGACTGCCAGCGGTGCGACCACGTCAGGCGGCGCTATGAGCGCGCCGAGCAGAAAGCCGATCGCCCAGTCGAAATTCAGCAGGTAGTGCGCGGCAGCAGCAACGGCACAGGTGGTGAACACCACACAGCCGAAGGCAAGCAGCGTGATTGGGCGCAGATTGAAACGGAAGTCGCGCCAGCTCATGGAGACGCCAGCGGAATAGATCAGTGGCGGCAGGATCACCAGCAGCACGACTTCCGGCGCGAGCTCGACTTTCGGCAGACCAGGTATGAACGCGATGCCAATTCCCGCAATTACAAGCAGGATCGAAGGCGCGATATTCAGCCGCTTTGCAGCAACCGCGACCGCTGCCAGCAGCCCCATCATGAACAGCAGCGTCTGTACAGTCGCGGTCATCGCTTCAAGAACTTACAAGTTCACGCGGTCAGATCAGGTTGGAAACGATGTTTACGGTCAAGGCGAACACGGCGACATTGAAAAAGAACGCCAGCGCGCCATGCACCGTCACGATGCGGCGGATAACTTTGCTGGTAATTACGACGTCCGAGACCTGCGAGGTCATCGCAATGACGAGCGAAAAATAGAGAAAGTCCCAATAGTCCGGTGCTTGCCGGCCGGGAAACGTCAGCCCGCCGATCGCGTTATCAACGCGTTCTCCGTAGTACTCGTGAGCGTAGTGAAGCGCAAAGATCGTGTGTACGAAAGCCCATGACACCAAGATGGTGGCCATCGCGAGTGTAACTCCAAGCCCGCTGCGTGGCTGCCCGGAGACTTTGGCAATGCCAAGCTCCGCGATGATCGCGCCCATGATCGCCAGCCCGGAGAGGCCGGTGAGAACCAGCAGAGCAAGCGCACCTTCGTCATCCTCGGCGGCGCGGCGCCGAATCTCGGCGATGCCACAGGTGACCATCAACTGATAGGCCAATGCGAGATACAGCACGACGCCGATGTCCCAACCGAGCAGCAGCTTGGTCGCCATGCTCCAATCGGTCATCGCCAGACCGAGAGTCACCGCCATGCCGATGGCGATGGAAATCAGCAATCGCGCATGCAACCGCGCGAGGCGGACCGGCATAACGGGTCGATCGGCAATCTTGCGGGCCACAGGCTGCTTCCTCTAAATCGTTCGCTCGGCGATGAAACGGGCGGCGGCGCGCAAAGTATCGGCTTTCGCGCCGAACGGCGCCAGCGCAGCGTCCGCTTGCGCGACCAGCTCTTTGAGGCGCGCGCGCGCTCCGGTAGTCCCTAGCGCGGCAACCAGCGTAGCCTTGCCGGCGGCTGCGTCTTTGCCGGCAGCCTTGCCCAGCGTCTTCGCATCGCCTTCTACGTCGAGCAGATCATCTGCAATCTGAAAAGCCTGACCAATCGCGGTGCCATACCGATCGATGCTGGCGCGCGCGGCAGCATCGGCCTGCCCAAGGAT
>DASWAK010000291.1:0-1861 GCA_036391175.1 Pseudolabrys sp. | reverse complement strand
GGCAAGGTGCTGCAGCGCATCGATGTGGCGGGCGCCAAGGGATCGGAAGCCATCCTGGTGCTCCGAGAACTGCCTCCCGGAGCCGAGAGCGGCAAGCATACGCAGAGCGACACCGAGATTGTCTATATTCTGGACGGCTCTGCGACCGTGGAGATTGCGGGCAAACCGCCTCAGACACTACAGGCAGGCCAGGCGTTCAGCACCACCGCGGGCCAGGTGCACGACGTGAAAAACGCCAGTGCCAGTGCCTCGGCGAAGGCGCTTGCCTTTTACATCGCTAAGAAGGGAGCTCGTCTGGAAGATCTGTCGCGGCCAGCGAAGTAAGAGCCGCAGAATACGAGATCGGGGGCGGAAGATTGTCAATTGGAGCTAAATCGGCTAATGAGATGGTCCGCCGCTGGTCATGGCCAAGTGTCATGATGCAGCAACTCACACGCGGAGGATCATCGCATGCAGATCGCGTCAGTCGGGATTGATCTAGGCAAGACTACGTTCCACCTGGTGGCGCTCGATGATGACGGCCAGGTCGTCATCAAGAAGAAGTTCTCGCGCAAGCAACTGCTGGCCTACACAGCGAACCTGCCCACGTCATTGGTCGGCATTGAAGCCTGTTCAGGAGCACACTTCATCGGGGCCGCGCTGCGCGACCAGGGCCACCAAGTGCGGCTCATTCCGGCGCAGTTTGTGAAACCATTTTTAAAGTCGAACAAGAACGACTTCCTCGATGCCGAAGCCATCGGCGAAGCGGTGGCGCGACAGAACATGCGCTTCGTGCCCATCAAGACCGATGACCAGCTCGATCTGCAGGCGCTCCACCGTGTCCGTGACCGGCTGGTGCATCGGCGCACGGCGCTGATCAACCAGATCCGGGGGTTCCTGCTGGAGCGCGGCATTACGTTCGCGAAAGGGCCGGCGAACCTGCGCCAGCAGATGCCCTCGATGCTGGAAGACGCCGACCAGAAGCTCACGCCGCGCATGCGCCACCTGCTTGATCATCTCTGGCAAGAGTGGAAGTCGCTGAACAGCGATATCGAACGCGTCAGCGACGAGATCGACGCGATCGCCTGCCAGGATGCTGCTTGTCAACGCTTGCGCCGGATACCCGGAGTGGGGCCGCTGGTGGCGACCGCAACCGTGGCCGCCATCGGCAATGGCGCAGCTTTCCGCAAGGGGCGCGAGTTCGCGGCCTGGCTCGGCCTGATCCCGCGACAACATTCGACCGGAGGCAAGGCGCGGCTGCTCGGCATCAGCAAACGCGGCAGCGTCTATCTTCGGCGTATGTTCATTCATGGGGCACGGGCAATGCTGCTGCGGGTGAAGTACGACACCGGCCGCTTAGGGCAGTGGGCGCATCAGCTCGAACTGCGGGCGCCGCGCAACAAGGTCGTCGTGGCAGTCGCCAACAAACTGGCGCGCATCGCCTGGGCGGTACTATCCACCGGCAACGAGTACCGCAACGCGGCCGTTACAGCGGCTTAGAAGAGATTCCGTTTCTCGAAGTCTGCTGAGGAGAGGACAGGACGAAAGAACAGTCAAACGGCGTGCCGGAAAACCTTGCTACGTGAAGGGTCGTAACAGACCGTTCGGCTTATAAGGACCGGCACGCGCGGATCATCATCGTGGCCCGGAGAAACATCTCCACCAAGAGGCCGGATACATTTACGCAGACTGCACCTTCGCCCGACTAACTCCTCTTGCAGTCCCGCGGCGGACCATACAATACCGTAAGTTACAGAGTGGACGCTTAACAAAACGGCGGCCCCGAAGGACCGCCGTTCAGCATTGGTTGTTGCTGTCCGGTACGGAGGGAAAGGGTCGCTTGCAGCGTTCGCACTCAAGCGTGACGGAATCCAACCGCCTC
>DASWAK010000290.1:0-4092 GCA_036391175.1 Pseudolabrys sp. | reverse complement strand
GCTGGCCGGGCTGCTGTTTACACCCTCGGCCAAGAGCATGTTCGCCTTTGCCATTCTGGTGCTGGTCCTGCTGTTCCGCCCGCAGGGCATCATGGGCAAGAGGGCCGCGTGATAGCGCAATTGACTACGGGGGTTACGCCGCGTGGCTTGCTGCTGCTCGCGCTGTTGCTGGCGGGGGCGCTGATCGCGCCCATCTTCGCTGGGGACTATCTGCTCACCCTGCTGATCCTAATACTTTACTTCGCCTATACCGGCCAGGCCTGGAACATTATGATGGGCTTTGCTGGGCAGTTGTCGCTGGGCCACGCACTCTATGTCGGGCTCGGAGCCTACACCGCGGCGGCGCTCTACGTGCATTTCGGTATCGGGCCTTGGCTCGGATTGCTGGCGGCAGTGCCGATCGCGGCATCGGCCGGCGCCTTCATTGGCTTCCTGGCATTTCGCTTCCGCGTCGGCGGCGTCTATTTCGCGATCCTGACCATCGCGGTTGCGGAATTCGCGCGCGTCGGATTCGATCACCTCGCTTGGACGCGCGGTTCCTCCGGACTGTTCCTGCCAGTCGCGCAATACAGCCACAACGATCTGTGGCAGCTACGCGGCCATCCGGTCATGTTCTACTATATCCTGCTGGTGGCGACCGCGCTTGCCTTTATCTTCTGCCGCGCCCTTCTATACAGTCGCATCGGCTATTTCTGGCTCGCAATCCGCGAAGACGAGGAGGCCGCGCGCGCGGCTGGCATCGACACCTTTCGCTATAAGATGATCGCGGTGGTGATCTCGGCTGGCATGAGCGCGTTCGCCGGTGTGATCTACGCGTTCTATTACAACAATTTATTTCCCGAGCAGGTGTTTCATATCTCGCGCTCGATCGAGATCATCCTGGCGCCAATGGTGGGCGGCGTCGGCACGCTGTTTGGCCCAATCCTTGGAACCTTCATCCTGGAAGGTCTTTCGGAAGGCTTGCGGACGCTGCTCGGGATTCTCGGCGTCGATGTGCCCGGAATAAAGCAGGTTTTCTTCGGGATCGTGCTGCTGCTGGTGGTCATCGCGGTGCCGGAAGGCGTCTGGCCGTGGTTTGCGCGGAAGTTCGGCTTGATGGAGCGCAAACATTGAGCGCGCTGTTGTCGGTAAACGGCATCACCAAACGATTCCGCGGCCTGGTCGCGGTTGACGCGCTCAGCTTCGCGGTACCGGAGGGTGAAGTCTTCGCGGTGATCGGTCCGAATGGTGCGGGCAAGACCACGCTTTTCAACATGATCGCAGGGGTGTTTGTGCCCAACAGCGGAACGATCACCTTCGCCGGCGAACGCATCGGCGGACTTTCATCCGACCAAATTTGCCGCCGCGGCATTGGCCGTACCTTTCAGATCGTGAAGCCATTTCCGGCGCTCAGCGTAGAGGACAATGTCATTGTCGGCGCGCTATTGCGTCGCCGCCATGTGGCAGGGGCGCGCGCGCACGCGCATGAGGTGCTGCGTCGGCTCGATCTTTATGACAAGCGCGCCCAGCGCGCCTCGGCACTTACGCTTCCCGACCGCAAACGACTGGAGGTTGCCCGTGCGCTTGCCACCGGCCCGAAACTGCTACTGCTCGACGAGGTCATGGCGGGCTTAAGGCCGACTGAAACTGACCGTATGGTCGCGATTCTGAAAGAGCTCAATCGCGAGACCGGGCTTACGATCCTGCTGATTGAGCACGTAATGCGCGCCGTCATGGCGCTCGCCACGCGCATCCTGGTCATGCACCACGGCGCCGCGATCGCCGAAGGTGCACCAGGTGAGGTCGTGCGCGATCGCGCGGTGATTGACAGCTATCTAGGTGCAGAGGCCGTCGCGTGATGCTAAAGGTGGAAAACCTCGATGTCTTTCACGGCGACGCGCAGGCGCTCGACGGCGTCTCGCTCGAGATTGAAGAGGGGGCGATTGTCGCTATTGTCGGCGCCAACGGCGCCGGAAAAACGTCACTAATCCGCACCATTGCTGGTATGCACAGGCCCACGCGAGGGCACGTCTTTTTTCGCGGCTTGGATATCGCCGGCTGGCCAAGCCATAAAGTATGCGATCTTGGGATCGGCCAGGTCGCCGAGGGCCGTCAGGTATTTCCTTCGCTGTCGGTAGCCGAAAATCTTGCCATGGGCGCCATGCTCCCGCGGGCGCGCCACTCGCGTGAACAAAATCTCGAGAAGGTCTATGCGCTATTTCCGATTCTTACCGAACGCAGGCACCAAACGGCCGGTACGTTGTCCGGCGGCGAGCAGCAGATGCTTGCCATTGGGCGCTGTCTGATGGGCGCGCCGGAGCTGGTGATGTTCGACGAGCCATCCCTGGGATTGGCGCCAACCGTCGTGCAAAGCGTGCTGCGATGCGTGCGCGACCTCAACAACGATGGACTGACTTGCGTGCTCGTGGAGCAGAATGTCGCGGTGTCTTTGAAACTCGCGAGCTACGCCTATGTGCTGGAGAACGGCCGCATCGCGCTCGCAGGCTCAGGCGAGACGTTGCTCGGTGATGATCGCGTTCGGCAAGCTTATCTCGGGCTTTAGCGCTATTTCAGCGGTGGACCGATGGTCACGGTCAGCTTGCCGACACCTTCGACTTCGCACTCGATCTTGTCGCCGGCAACAGTAGCGGCAACACCTGACGGTGTGCCGGTCATGATGATATCGCCGGCTTCAAGCGCCACCATTTCCGATAGCTTCGAGATCGTTTCGGGGACGTTCCAGATCATCTGATTGAGGTCGCCATCCTGGCGTACCTGCCCATTAACCTTGAGGACGATCTTGCCCTTGGCCGGGTGCCCGATTTTGCTCGCTGGCATCAACGGACCGCACGGCGCAGAAGCATCGAACGCTTTTCCGATCTCCCATGGCCGCTTCACGTCGCGTGAAGCAATCTGCAAGTCGCGGCGTGTCAGGTCGATGCCGACCGCGTAACCGTAAATGCAGTCATTGGCCCTGGCGACTGGGATGTTGCGGCCGCCGCTTTTTAGCGCGACCACCAGTTCGACCTCGTGGTGCATATCTTTGGTCAGGGATGGGTAGGGCACAGTGCCGCCATCCGGAACGATGGCATCGGCAGGCTTGGCAAAAAAGAAAGGCGGTGCGCGTTCGTCTTGCCCCATCTCACGGATGTGCTCAATGTAGTTGCGGCCGACGCACCAGATGCGGCGAACAGGAAATACTTTGTCGGTTCCTGCAACCGCGATCGCGGGTTGTGGCGCGGGCGGAATGACGTAGCGGCTGTCGGTCATAATGAGTTGGCCGTTCGATACCGTTATGGGTGAAGGATGGCCTAGTCGCGCAATAAGACGGCCAGGGGAAAGATGGCTGTGCGTATCAGGTGTGATGCGTCGCCGTCAACCGCACGTCGCTCATGACGATGCGACTGCCACGACAGGGCCGCGTGTTTCCTGTTCCTTGAGCTGCAGGCGATAGAATGACGCATAGCGCCCGCCCGCCCGCAGTAATTCATCGTGCCGACCGGATTCGACCGCATGCCCGTCTTCGACTACGTAGATGCAGTCGGCGTGTGACACCGTATGAAGCCGGTGCGCGATCGCGAGAGTCGTGCGCCCCTGGCAAAGATGCTCCATTGCTTTGCGCACCTGCAGTTCGGATTCGGAGTCGAGTGCTGCGGTCGCTTCGTCAAGCAATATGATCGGCGCGTTCTTGATTAAGGCGCGAGCAATAGCCACTCGCTGACGCTGGCCGCCGGAGAGCTGCAAACCGTGCTCGCCGACCGGTGTTTCGTACCCGCGGGGAAACGACATGATGAAATCGTGCGCATAAGCAGCCTTGGCGGCCGCCACGATCTCATCCTCGCTGGCGCCCGGTTTACCAAACTCGATGTTCTCGCGGATAGTGCCGCGGAACAGAAACACGTCTTGTCCAACATAGGCAATGTGTCCGCGCAGCGAACGGCGGGACACTTGGGTGATGTCCTGTTCGTCGATGATGACTCTGCCTTTCTTGGCGTCATAAAAACGCAAGATCAAGTTGAACACTGTCGACTTGCCGCCGCCGGAGGGGCCGACCAGCGCGGTCAACTTACTCGGCTCAGCCACAAAAGACATTCCGCGTAGGACCGGCTCGTC
>DASWAK010000289.1:0-6055 GCA_036391175.1 Pseudolabrys sp. | reverse complement strand
AGATCTCGGCGGTCGCCGCGTCTTCCATGAGATTGTAGATCGGCACCGCGCCGCGCCCGCGCAGCCAGGCATCGATATATTGTACGCCGACACGGATATTGAGGCGCACGCCCGCTTCGGTCTTGGTCCCTTTGTGAATCTTCAACAGGTCGTCGCGCAGCACGCGCACATGTAGGCGGACACGATCGGTTTGGTTCGGCTGCGGCATCAGGCGGTCGAACACTTCCTTGGCCACCGGCACCAAATCGGGATGCGCCACCCAGGTGCCATCGTAGCCGTCGCGCACCTCGCGCTCCTTGTCAGCGCGCACCTTGGCAAAGGCGGCCGCATTCGCTTGGCTGTCGTTCTTGATCGGGATTTGCGCCGCCATGCCTCCCATGGCGAAGGCGCCGCGGCGGTGGCAGGTGCGCACCAGCAGCGACGCATAGCCGCCGAGAAATCCCTCGCCCATCACCACCTGCGAGCGGTCGGGCAGCACGTAGTTCGAATTTTTGGCAAAAGTCTTGATGAAGGAGAAAATGTAGTCCCAGCGTCCGGCATTCATACCGACAATGTGATCCCTCATCTCCCACAAAATCTCGTCCATCTCGAAGGCGGCCGGCAAGGTTTCGATCAGCACCGTCGCCCTGATGCTGCCTTTCGGAATGCCGAGCGTATCCTGTGCGAACAGGAACACTTCGTTCCACAGCCGCGCCTCATGGTGGCTCTCGAGCTTGGGTAAATAGAAATAGGGGCCGCTGCCCTGGGCAAGCTGCGCCTTGGCATTGTGGAAGAAAAATAGACCGAAATCGAACAGCGCGCCCGATATCGGCGCGCCGTCGACCGTCAGATGGGCTTCGGGCAGGTGCCAGCCGCGCGGGCGCACGATCAGCACCGCCGGCTTCGGACCGATCGCGTAGCGCTTTTTCGTGTGCGGATCGGTGAAGTCGATTTGACCTTGCCAGCGATCCTTCAGGTTGATCTGGCCCTCAATATTGTTCGCCCAGGTCGGTGAATTCGCGTCCTCGAAATCGGCCATGTAATGGGTGGCGCCAGAATTGAGCGCATTGACGATCATCTTGCGGTCGACTGGGCCGGTGATTTCCACCCGCCGGTCGGTGAGATCGGCCGGAATCGGCGCCACGCGCCAGTTGTCGTTATCGCGGATGTGCCGGGTTTCGGGCGAGAAATCCGGCAATTCGCCGGCGTCGAAGCGCTTTTGCCGTTCGGAGCGCGCGGCCAGTAGATTGCGGCGCTTGCCGTCGAAGCGGCGGTGCAACTCGGCCAGGAAAGCGAGCGCGTCGCGGCTGAGGATTTCCGCGTAGCGCGGGCCGATGCGGCCGCGCACGACGACACCCGGCAACGACGCGATCGCGGCGGCCTTGCGGGCGGCCTGGGCGTTCGGCTTGCGCTTGGACGCACGCTTGGCTGCCACCTTGCGGCGAGTCCAACGCGGCTTGAAAATCTTGTGTTTCTTTTTTTGAGCGGCCGCCTTTTTGGCGGCGGGCGCCCGCTTGGGCTTCGGTCTACTGGCCTTCATCATCCTTCACCAAACAGGCCGCCATCCGTTGCGAAGACGGCCCCGTCAAGTTGTGCAAGTCGTGTGGAGGGTAAGCCACGCGAGAAAAGCCTAGCACTTTGCGATCGGGTGGCGAGCAAGAAATGGCATAGCTCAGACGTGGGTCAGGCCCCGATGTCCGAAATGGGTCATTAGCGACCGAAAGTTCGATTTATGAGTACGCGCCCTAAATAGCCAATAAAGATTATTTTCGATTATGATCTGCGATGCCACGGCGGCCAGCCGTAGCGCGGCACCTGTGACTTGTAGTGCCGGTACGCGTCTCCGAATTTCGCTTCGAGGTAAAAGCTCCTCGCGCTTGACCACGCCGAAATGGATCAACAATGCGGCCGCTACCAGCATCGCCAGCGTCCAATCTGATGCCAGTGCGATGCCGATGCCTGCGACCAGAAATGCCAGGCCGACATACATCGGATTGCGCAGACGGGTGAAAATTCCGCTAGTCAGAGGGCGAGCGCAACGCCGCCCGCCATGAGCAATAAACCGAGGGCGATGCGTACTTCCAAAGGTAGCAGTGCCCTCAGCACATAGGCCGGCAGCAGCCAATCTAGCGCCACGCCAATCAGCAGCGCCGCCAGCGCAATCAGCGGCGGCGGTGCAATTACTCCTGCGGTATCGCGATTTTCAGTCATCATCCGAGGGCCCGACAGTCGGCGAGGAAGTTACCTCCTATGCGGGACGGGTGGCACACACGTCGTTCTGAAATGTGATATACTTCATCTTCGGCGTAGTCTTCGGCACACAGGGAAGCGCATGAAGTGACGGGAATTGCTCACTCTTCTTGGTTGAGCATCCGGTTGAGATCTTCGGAAGGGACAAGTGGGGTTTTCATAAAAGGGGAAATCCGCACAACGTCATTTGGGGGGATCAATGTGGAACCAAGTCTACAACCCATTCAACAATTCGGTGCTTTCGACCGTGGCAGCGGCGTTGCCGGTGGTCACACTGCTGGTGCTGATCGCATCCAATAAAGTGAAGGCGCACATCGCGGCGGTGATCGCGCTGGTCGTCGCCAACCTGGTCGCCATCTTCATCTTTACCATGCCGGCGGACATGTCGCTGCGCGCATCAGCGCTCGGGGCAGTTACTGGCTTTTTCCCGATCGGCTGGATCGTGCTCAACGTCATCTTCCTTTACCGGTTGACGGTGGAAAAGGGCGTGTTCCAGACCTTGCAGACCACGATCGGTGGCGTCACCGAGGACCGCCGGCTGCAACTTTTGCTGATTGCGTTCTGTTTCGGCGCGTTCTTCGAAGGCGCTTCGGGCTTCGGCACCCCGGTCGCGGTCACCGCCGCGGTCTTGATGGGGCTCGGATTCTCACCGCTGGCGGCGGCGGGCCTGTCGCTGATCGCCAATACTGCGCCGGTCGCCTATGGCGCGCTCGGCACGCCGATCGCGGGCCTAGCGAGCGTCACCGGTATCGATCCATTCCTGCTGGGAGCAATGGTAGGCCGGCAACTGCCGTTCTTCTCTTTGATCGTGCCGTTCTGGCTGATCTGGGCGTTCGCGGGATACAAAGGCATGAAGGAAATCTGGCCGGCGATCCTGGTTACCGGCGTATCTTTCGCGGTCCCGCAATTCCTGATCTCTAACTTCATCAATCCCTGGATCGTCGATATCGGCGCTTCGCTGATCTCGATGGGCTGCCTGATTCTCTTCCTCATGGTTTGGAAGCCGAAGGTGATCTGGACCTCGCCGGCCTTACGGAGCCATGACGATTCTGCCGGCACCATGCCAAAGACGCCGGCCAAGGCGTCGAAGAAGCCCACCACCGCCGAAGTATGGTACTCGCTGCTGCCTTGGATCATCGTCTGCATCGTTCTGCTGCTGTGGGGCACGAATTACATCAAGGCGATCCTGAACGTCTATGCGACCTGGAACTATCCGGTGCCGGGCCTCCACAACATGATCAACAAGGTCGCCCCGGTGGTGCCGGTACCGACCAAGGAAGGCGCGGTATTTTCCTTCACCTGGCTGTCCTATACCGGTTCTGGCATGCTGATCGCGGCGATCATCTCCGGCTTCCTGATGGGCTTCTCGCCGGTCAAGCTGGTCGTCGAATACGGCAAGACCCTCAAGGTCTGCGCCTATTCGCTCCTCACCATCTCGGCGATGCTGGCGATCGGCACACTCACCCGCCTGTCGGGGGTCGACGCCACGCTTGGCCTCGCCTTTGCCGGCACCGGTGTGCTCTACCCGTTCTTCGGCACGCTGCTCGGCTGGTTGGGTGTCGCCCTCACCGGTTCGGATACCTCGTCCAACATCCTGTTCGGCAACCTGCAGAAGATCACTTCCGAACAATTGGGCCTGTCGCCGATTCTGATGGGCGCCGCCAACTCCTCCGGCGGCGTCATGGGCAAGATGATCGACGCGCAGTCGATCGTGGTTGCCTCGACCGCCACAAACTGGTTCGGCCACGAAGGATCGATCCTGCGCTTCGTGTTCTTCCACTCGATTTCCCTGGCTTGTCTGGTGGGCATTCTGGTCATGCTCCAGGCCTATGTGTTTACCGGCATGATAGTGCACTGAGAACCCTCCCTCGGGAGTTCAGTGCACCCTGCGGCGAAGTTCGCACGATCGCCGAAAGAGGGCGATCCTGCTCTTGTTTGCGCACGCAATTCGATCCGACACGGGCACAGCCCGTTTACCGCAGCCGGTGACGGCTGAAAACGCACAAAGGGAGGTCGCGGAATGAGGGTCGGACTGTTCATTCCGTGTTACGTCGACGCCTTTTTTCCCGAAGTCGGTGTTGCGACGCTGGAGATTCTCGAACGGTTCGGCGTTGATGTGTCGTACCCGCTCGATCAGACCTGCTGCGGACAGCCGATGGCGAACAGCGGCTGTCAGGACGATGCGGCGCCGGCCGAAACCCTTTTCGTCGCGAATTTCAAAGAGTTCGACTATATCGTCACGCCATCGGGCAGTTGTACCCATCACGTACGGTCGCATTTCGATGCGATACCGCAGACCGCTGAGGTCACAAAAGTTCGCGGCAGCGTCTATGAGCTCGTCGAATTTCTCCACGACGTTCTCAAGGTGGGCGAATTTCCCTGGGCCGAATTCCCGCATAGGGTTGGGCTGCACAACACCTGCTCGACTTTGCGGGACTTGCGCACCGCGTCTGCCTCGGAAATCAACGAGCCGTTTTTCTCCAAGCCGCTCGACCTGCTTCGAAAGGTCAAGGGAATCGAGTTCGTCACTCCGGAGCGGCCGGACGAATGTTGCGGCTTTGGCGGCACCTTCTCGGTATTTGAGGAGCCGGTGTCGGCCAAGATGGGATACGACAAGGTCAACGACCACCTGCGCGCCGGCGCAGAATATATTGTATCGGCAGACATGTCTTGCCTGATGCACCAAAAGGGCTGCGCCGAGCGTCTCGGCCTTGATATCAAGTTCATTCACATCGCGCAGATCCTCAATGGAGCACGCGAATGAAGCGGCTCGATCATGCAGAAGCGGCATCGCGCTTCATTGCCAACGAAAAGCACGAGGCGTTCCACGACGCGCGGTTATGGGATCTGCGCAAGAAGCGCGACCGCGAAGCGCACGCCATCCCGGAATGGGAGGAACTGCGTCAACTGGCCTCGAACATTAAAGAGCATACGCTCACGCATCTCGGCGATTACCTCGAGGAGTTCGAACGCAACGCGATCAAGAATGGCATCGAGGTTCATTGGGCGCGCGATGCGGCCGAGCACAATCAAATCATCTACGACATCCTCTCGGCCAGAAACGCCAAAACGCTGGTCAAGAGCAAGTCTATGCTGACAGAGGAATGCGATATGCGCCCATTCCTCGAAAGGCGCGGCATCGAGGTAATCGAGACTGATCTTGGCGAGCGCATCCAACAACTCGACGATGAGCCGCCCAGTCACATCGTTGTCCCGGCAGTGCACAAATTGCGCGGTGACGTTTCCGCCGTGTTCGCACGTACGTTGGGCACCGAGCCTGGCAATGAGGACGTGAATTACCTCGCCGAGAGCCAACGCCGGACCACACGGCCGTATTTCCTGCACGCCGACGCCGGCATGACCGGCGCCAATTTCGCTGTCGCCGAGACCGGCGGCTTCGTGGTGTGCACCAATGAGGGCAATGCGGATCTTAGTGCGAGCCTGCCCAAATTGCACATCGCTTCGATCGGAATCGAGAAGCTGATTCCCAAAGTCGAGCATCTTGGCGTCTTCATCAGGCTGCTGTCGCGCAGCGCTTTGGGTTCGCCTATCACGCAGTATACATCGCATTTCCGAGCTCCACGCGATGGAGCGGAACTGCACATCGTGTTGGTTGATCACGGACGTTCGGAGCGGTTGGGCATGGAGGATTTCTGGTATTCGCTCAAATGTATTCGCTGTGGGGCCTGCATGAATACCTGTCCGGTTTATCGGCGCAGCGGGGGGTTGAGCTACGGAGCAACCTATTCGGGGCCAATCGGTGTGATCATTGACCCGACCTTCGATATCCGAAAATACAGCAATCTACCCTTTGCCTCGACACTCA
>DASWAK010000288.1:0-7523 GCA_036391175.1 Pseudolabrys sp. | reverse complement strand
TCAAGACGCACCGGCTTGCCAGCCGCCGCAGCAGCGGCGGCGATATCGCTAGGCGTCACCTTTTCAGGATGTGCGATGAAATAGCTGAGCTGTTTGCGGCCCTCGGCAAAGCAGGCGGAGACTGCGGCCTCTGCGGCGTCGTCAATATAAATGTAGGGCCAGTCGGTCATCGGCTCAATCCGCGCAACTTTGCCCGCCAGTGCCGCACCGACGATTTCTTCGACGGTGAAAACGGTCTGTCTTCCGGGGCCATAGATCACAGTGAAGTGCAACGAACACAGGTCGAGCGGCACCTTGCGCCATAATCCACGCAAGACCATGTCCATCGCTGCCTTCGAGGCGCTGTAAGGCGAAGTTGGATGCAACGGATAGTCTTCGCCCACCGGTTCATTTTCATAGAAATTTCCGAGCGCCGAGACCGACGAACAATAGATAAAAGTTTTGACCCGGGTCTCCATGGCGGCACGCAGCAAATTAATGCTGCCGACCACATTAATCGCAATAATTCCGACCGGGTCGTCGGCCATCACCATAGGTCCGGACACGCCACCGGCATGGATGATGTGCGTGACTCTCTCACGCGTGAGCAGCGCTTTGAGCGTTGCGCGATCCGAAAGATCGCCGAGCACCTGCGTCGTTACCGATGGGCGAGGATCAAGCCCGATCGCGCGGCGTCCGTTTTGAACAAGTAGCTTCATTACCGCCTGGCCGAGAAAACCGCTTGCGCCCGTCACCAGAGTCACATTGTCGGCCATTCGGAAACCCATTAAATAATTTTTCTGGCGTGAAAATCCGTTATTTCGGCATCGCTATATCCAGCACCGCGCAGAATCTCATCGGTATGCGCGCCCAACTCTGGCAAAGTCGAAACGATACTTGCCGGAGTGCGTGACAACGTGACTGGCTGGCCGACAACACGGATGTCGCCGCGCTTGGGGTGATGGAGCGGCACAGCGATGCCAAGATGCTCCACTTGTGGATCGGCAAAGACTTCGTCGAGCTTGTAAATTGGGCCTGCCGGAACCCCTTGCTGCTCTAGCTTTTCCAGCCAATGCGTGGAGCTTTTGGTCCTAAAGATTTCAGCCAGGAGCGCGGTCAGTCGCGACCGGTTGCGGAATCGCTGGTCGAGTGTCGCATACTCGGGCGCTTTGCCGAGATCGGGCCGCTCAAGTACATCGCAGAGTGCGCGCCACTGGCCGTCGCCGCCGACCCCGATATTGATGAAACCGTCGGAGGTTTCAAACACGCCCATCGGCGTTGAATAAGGATGATCATTACCCGCCTGTCCCGGCACCACGCCGTCGACGAGATAACGTGCCGCCTGAAAATCCATCAACGCGATTTGCGCTTCCAGCAACGAGGTTTGCACCCATTGACCTAGGCCAGAGCGTTCACGCTCGGCAAGCGCGATCAGGATTCCCGTCGCTGCGTAAATTCCTGCCGAACTGTCGGCCACCGCAATGCCGGCGCGCATCGGTCCCTCGCCGGGCATCCCGGTGACCCACATAAGTCCGCCCATGCCTTGCGCAATCTGGTCAAATCCAGCGCGCGCGCGATAAGGGCCGCTTTGCCCGAAACCTGAAATAGACGCGAGAATGATGCGCGGATTGACTGCCTTGAGTGCTTCGTATGCAATCCCCATGCGCTCTTTGACGTCGGGCCGAAAATTTTCCACCACCACGTCGGCGCCTTTGATCAGTCGCATGAAGATTTCATGCCCGGCTCGCTCTTTTAGATTGAGCGTCAGCGAGCGCTTGTTGCGATGGAGATTGAGCATGTCGTAACCGTCACGCGCGCCGCTCATGCCTTCATTCGGGTCGACGCCGGGAGGCGCTTCGATCTTGATTACGTCAGCGCCAAAATCGCTGAGGATACGGCAACAGGTTGGCCCGGCGCGCACGCGGGTCAGATCTAGCACTTGGAGCTTCGCCAGCGCGGTCGAAGGCTGCGGAGCGCTCATTGCAACTGTCCCTCATTTGACACTGCCACCAGATCGCGCACGGCCGCAGGAACACGCGCATGCCAATCGCTGCGACTTTGCACTGCCGCGGCCAGTGCAATCAATGCATGGTCGAACTGCGGTTTGCCGACGATTTGCAAGGCGATCGGCATGGCGCGGTCATCGAATCCGATAGGAATGACAACTGCGGGAAGGCCGAGCATATTAACGAACCGCGTCCAGCGACTAAGCTGGTACAGCGTTTTGGCATTGAATAAAGGTGAGCGCGGGTCACATTCGGAAGCCGGCGGCGTACGGATAGAGAGCGTTGGAAGGACGATCGCCCCGGCATTCTGAAATATGTGATCGATGAAATCCAAGGCCAGTTGTGGACGTGCCGAGACACTTGCCGCGAGCGTTGCATCATCGATGGCGAGTCCCTTTGCTAACCGTTTTGTCAGAACTGGATCCAACAATCCATTTTCCATCAGCATTCGATGCGTGCGCGCCGCCTCCGCCTGCATGATCGTAAAAACATGCGGGTCGAGCGCTTCGATGGCTGTGACTGCATCGCAAAGGCTAATTTCGACCCCGCAATCGGCGATTGTTTCAATACCGTCTCGGCACGCTTTAGCAATCGGCACCTCGGCAAGTTTAAGCACGTCGCTGACGACACCAGCTTTGATAATCGGTTCAATGTGACGCGACTCAAACAGGGCCCGTGCCGCGTCGCCCATATCCGATGCGCTGCGGGCTAAAATGCCGATGGTGTCGAACGTCGGCGCGAGCGGCATCGCACCAAGGGTCGGGACAGCGGCATAGCTTGGCTTCCAGGCCGTAACACCGCAACAATGCGCTGGAATGCGCAAAGAGCCGCCGGTATCGGACCCGAGGGCGACGACGACCGAACCACTCGCGACAGCAGCCGCCGAGCCAGACGATGAACCGCCAGAAATGAAATCAAGATTCCATGGGTTGCCAACGCGGCCATGCACCGCGTTGTAGCCGGACGGCTCATAGGCGAGTTCTGTCATCGTTGTATAGCCGATGCGCCGGCCGCCGGCACGATCGAGCAGGTCGAGTACAGCCGCTTGCTGAAGCTTCGTCATCGGCAGCGGCTGGGCAAGCCCACCATGCGGCATGCGCGTCGCGGATACAAAGATGTCTTTTGCCGCGTACGGCATTCCATCGAGGACGCCATGCGCAGGGGCAACTGCCCCACTTTCGAAGGCTGCAAATGCATTCAGCCGCGGCTCGAGTCGGCGCGCAAAATCACCAGCGCTTGCAGAAAGCCGCGCATGCTTTGCGGCATCAAGCTCCTTCCAATCGGGAAACCGCAAGGCCATTATGTCTGTGGCTTTCGACCGTTATTCAGAGCACATGTTGTGGCGCCGGTAAGCTTGGCGGCCAGTTAGATTATCCCCGGTGTCCGACCGAACGGTAATAATGCGGCAACGCCTGCCGGTTTGAACACCAGTAATTTAAGCACATGAGTGCTGAAGACTGCGGCGATCTCGTTCGCTAAAGGCCAAGCCGCCTACAAAGTCATTTCATCGGCGTCAATCGCTTGCCAGTTTGCTCGTGCTGCTGCAGAACTTCGCTTGATATAAATGGGTGAGACTGGCAATGCCGGAAGCGGTCCTTCGTGGCGTTTGCATCAACTACGAAGTCATTGGCACGAGCGGCCCCTGGATTGCTCTCACTCCCGGCAGCCGGCGGCCCTATGGTGAACTGGTCGACCTGTCGAAGGCCATCGCCACATCCGGCTATCGGGTTCTGCTGCACGACCGGCGTAATTGTGGCGCTTCCGAGGTTGCCTTCGACGGTTCTGGGTCCGAGCACGAAGTATGGGCCGACGACCTTTACGCACTCGGCAAAGAACTGGGCGCACTGCCGATGTTTGTCGGCGGCTCCTCTGCGGGCGCGCGGCTGGCGATCTTGTATGCCATGCGGCACCCCGACGGCTTACGTGGTCTGCTGCTCTGGCGCGTCACCGGCGGCCAGGAAGCGGTCGATCGGCTGGCCGAGAATTACTACGGGCATTTCATCAAGATCGCGCGCGCCGGCGGCATGCAAGCGGTGTGTGAAAGTGAGCACTTTAGCGAATGCATCAAGGCTCGGCCATCGAACCGCGACCGGCTATTGAAAACTGATGTCGGAGAATTCATCAAGGTCATGACGCATTGGCGCGAATGTTTCCTCCAATCTGCGAATTTGCCGATTGTCGGCGCCACCGAGGCCGACCTGCATGCAATTAAGGCGCCGGCCTGTCTGATTGCCGGCAATGATGTGATTCACACGCCAACGACCGCGCGCAGCGCCGCCTCACTCATTCCCAACAGCGAACTGCACGACGAAGTGGTCGAAAAGCGTTCGGAGGGGAATCTGCTGAAGGAATGGGATCGCAAGGAATGGAACGATGCTGTGCCGCGCATCGCGGACATCTTCGCTGCATTCCTGAAACGCGCCGAAAGCAATTAAATCACGCCAGTTCATGATAGGGAAGAAAGCCGCCATGGGCCTGCAGATTCGTCGTGTTGTGACCGGGCATACTGCTGACGGCCGTGCCAAGGTCGAGGTCGACGAGATCGCCGGGAACGTGATCTCAAACCGGCCCGGCGCAGCGTCGTGTGTGGTCTGGTCGACCAAGGGCTTTCCGGTCGACAATGACGGCTTCCACGACCCGACTTCCGGCTCGTTCAAGACCACGGTCGAAGACGGCACCGTGTTCCGCGTCGTGCGCTATCAGCCGGGTGTCGTCCCGCGCAATCATCGCACCGATTCGATCGACTATGCCGTCATTATCTCTGGCGCGATCGATATGGAGCTCGACGACGGCGTGATGGTGAAGCTCAAGGCCGGCGACGTGCTTGTACAGCGTGGCACCATCCACAACTGGATCAACCGTGGAACCGAAGACTGCGTCATCGCCTTCGTGCTGATCAGCGCCAAGCCAGTGACGGCAGCGGGCAAGCCTCTACACGCCGTCGGATAACGCGTTTCAGTTCGGCTCAATGCTTGCCGCCTTCACGGCGTCGCCCATCAGTTTGACTTCCTGGCGGAAGTACGCTGCAGTTTCCGCGACATTTCGATTGTCTGGCATGTAACCGTCGCGCTGCATGATGAGTGCAACCGCCGGCGCCTGCAGAGCCGCGCGGACAGCCATGTTCAGCTTTTCGATAATCTCGGCCGGCGTGTTTGCCGGCGCGAAGAACATCCCCCACGAGCCGATGGGTTCGAAACCGGGCAGCATGTCCTTCATGAGCGGCACGGTTGGGAACGCCGGGAATGGCTTGCTGCCGGTGAATGCGAGAGCGCGCACGCGCCCGTCCTTGATTAGTCCCATCACCGACGGCGGCGTTACAAACATGACTTCAACGCTGCCACTGAGCATGCCGGTCATGACTTCCGACGCTCCCTTGTAGGGGATGTGTTGCATTTTAATCCCGGCCTTCTTGCTGAAAATCTCGGCAGCAAGATGCAGGCCGTTGCCCACGCCTGGGGAACCGTAGACGGCACGATCGTTTTTGGCGTGATCGATAAATTTCTGAAGCGTCTTATACGGCGATTTGGCGTCGACCAGCATGAATAGGCCGTCGAGAATTCCGATAGTCGCTACTGGCGTGAGATCGGTGAAAATGTCGTACCCAAGATTCTTGTAAATGTAAGGGGTCGGCGCAATTCCGTTCGAGGAAAACAGCAGCGTGTAACCGTCTGGCTTTGATTGCACCACCGAACGCGTGGCGATCGTTCCATTGGCACCAAGCCGATTTTCAACGAAGAACTGCTGGCCGAGGCTGAGGCTAAGTTGCTGCGAGACCGTACGCGCCTGAATGTCCGGACCGCTACCGGCGGCATAGCCAACGACCACTCTAACCGGATGGTCAGGATATTGCTGCGCCTGCACAGCCATAGGTGCTAGGGGCAACGTCAGGACTATAAATGTAAGCAACCGCAGCATCTGCTTTCCTCGGTACCTGCCGATTATCGCTTAATTGGAACACCGCGCATCAGATGAATGTCCGATATTGCGAGTAAAGCAGACATGACGCGGATGCCACACGACCGTCCAATTAGATCAAAAGCTTATGTGCCAACCATTTAGGCTGTCTTTTCGGCTCCGGTAATCTGCTCTAGCACGCGGCCCTTCGTCTCGATGCCAACCATCCAGAGGGCTATGGCGGCAATGAAGAAAGTCAGCGCAAATGTGTGGAGCACGTATGCACCAAGGCCGTACTGGAGCATGAAACCCACTACCGTTGGCGCGAGGAACGAGCCCACGCGGCCGATGCCGAAGAACCATCCGACCGCGGTTGCACGCAGATGAGTTGGATACAGCTCGCTGACATAGATTCCGTTTGAGCCATACACACCTGGGTTTACCCAGCCGACGGCCGCAATTGCAAAGTAGATCCAGATTCCGGTCGCTTCCGCGAACCAAAGGTGGAAAAACGCGCCGACGAAGTAATAAAGAAACAGCACTGGCCGGCGGCCATAACGATCGATGAGGAAGCCGCACGCTGTGTAGCCGACGAAGGCTGCAACCGCCTGAACAAAGAGAAAAACAAAAATTTGTCTGAGCTCAAAACCGCGCTGTACGAGGATCTGCGGCAACATGAAGATGATGCCGTTCGATGACCAGAGGAAACAGAACGACACGATCCACAACAGGATGGTCCGCTTGCGGCGCTCGGGCGTGAGAAGCTCGAACACAGTCACGCCGCGTTCTTCAATGCCGGCGGGAACGACTGAAGGTGGTGGAAGAGGCTTTCCTTCTGAAGCCTTTGCCTCAATTTCAGCCACTGTACGCTCGGCTTCCGCCACGCGCCCACGGCTCACCAGGTAGCGCACCGATTCCGGCATAACGAGCCGCACAAAGAAGAGCAGCACGGCCGGAATAACGCCGATGATAAACACCATGCGCCATCCGTAGGTCGGGATAATGAAGTAGGCGAGCAAGGCCGCTAAAGCGAGCCCGAGCGGAAACGCGGCCATCATCGAACCCGTCATGCGGCCGCGGATCCGGCTTGGGCTGTATTCCGCAGTCAAGGTGAGTGCGACCGGGACTTCACCGCCCAGCCCAAAATTTGAGATGAAACGGAAGATGGAGAGCGAAAGCACATTCCATGATGTGGCAACCAAGCCGGTGAAGACGGAAAAAATCCCGATAGTTGCAGCAAATGATGTGCGCCGGCCAATGTAGTCGGAAATCGTGCCCCAGAAGAGCGCACCGAGGAAGGCACCGACCAGGCCGACTGTCGCGAGCAAGCCTGCCTGTGCCTGGTTTAATCCGAATTCACGCGCAACTGGTGGCAGCGCCATGCCAAAAAGCGCGAAGTCGCAGGCGTCGAACATCACACCGATAAAGCAGAGCGTGAACAGATTTCGATGCCAGCGGGAAAACGGCAGGCGTTCAAGGCGTCCCAGCAATTCCGCCGATTTGCTGTCACTGGCTTGCATGAAAGTCCCCCCGACGCGCCTCATTGTTTATGGCCGCAGGGGCGGCAGGCGAGCGCAGAGGCTATGCGCCGCGACAACCAGTTAATAGTGAAAAGAAATCGCTGACAAGCTGTCGTGGCCGCAG
>DASWAK010000287.1:0-30952 GCA_036391175.1 Pseudolabrys sp. | reverse complement strand
CCGCCCCGCGCTTCAGAAGCCGTTTCAGGCTGAACAACTTAAGAACACGCTTGCAGGCCTGCTGGACTAGCCGAACACCTCCGCCAGCTTGGTCATGAATGGCTCGTCGGTGAGATCGAGCCGCAACGGTGTGACCGCAATGCGTTTTTCGATCAGGGCCGCGAGGTCGCTTCCTGGCGCCGCGCCCGCAATGCCGCCGCGACCAAAAGCGATCCAGTAATAAGGATTGCCACGCCCATCATGCCGTGCATCGATACGCAGAAGCTCTTGGTCGCGCTTACCCTGCACTGTGATGGAAACGCCGGCGACTTCATCGGGCAAGCAGTCTGGAAAATTAATATTTACCAGAACGTCGCGTGGCATGCCGGCATCAAGCACGCGCCTGATCAGATCGGGCGCAAATTTAACTGCTGTGTCCCAATATGGATGATGCTTGGTGGTGAAAGCATAGGCCTGCGATAGTGCAAAGGATGGGATGCCAAGCACAGCGCCTTCCATCGCCCCTGCGACCGTGCCGGAATAGGTCACGTCCTCCGCGCAGTTCCGGCCGCGGTTGACGCCTGAAAGCACGAGATCTGGTTTTTCTTTCATCAGGTGGCGCACGCCCATGATGACGCAGTCAGTTGGTGTCCCTTTGACCGCGAAATGACGCTCGCCGACTTCCCGCATGCGTAATGGATCGTTCAGCGACAGCGAATGCGACACGCCCGACTGATCGGTTTCCGGTGCAACGATCCACACTTCATCGGAAAGCGCATACGCAATCTTCTCGCAGACCATCAGCCCCGGCGAATGAATACCGTCATCATTGGTGATAAGAATACGCATTACGCCCGCTCGATTTTCGTTAGCCTGCCCATATAAGGCGCGAGCGCCGACGGAACCGCGATTGAGCCGTCTTCCTGTTGATAGGTCTCCATCACTGCAATCAATGCGCGGCCGACGGCGACGCCAGAGCCATTGAGCGTGTGAACGTGCCGTACACCGTCTTTGGCACGGTAACGCGCGTTCATGCGGCGGGCCTGGAATTCTCCGCAGCTTGAACAAGAAGAAATCTCGCGGTAGGCGCTCTGCCCCGGCAACCAGACTTCGATGTCGTAGGTTTTCTGCGCAGCGAAGCCCATGTCTCCGGCGCAGAGAGTGACGACGCGATAGTGCAGCTCGAGTTTCTTGAGGACTTCCTCGGCGCAGGCGAGCATGCGCTCGTGCTCTTCTTTCGATTTTTCCGGCGTCGTGATGGAAACCAGTTCGACCTTGGTGAACTGGTGCTGGCGGATCATGCCGCGTGTGTCTTTGCCCGCAGCACCTGCTTCAGCGCGGAAGCATGGCGTACAGGCGGTCAGCCGCATCGGCAATTGCAATTCTTCGATGATGGACTCGCGCACAAGATTGGTGAGCGGCACTTCAGCGGTGGGAATAAGCCATAGTCGTGATCGTTCAACTTTCTCGGAATCATAGGCCGCACGCAACTTTGGCATATGCTCATTAAACATCGCGACAAGGCGTTCACGCCTGTCTTTCTCAGACGTATTTTTATCGAAGCTTGCTAGCACGACGTTGGCTGGACCGCGTAGACCATCGGCCATGTATTGATTGTAGTCATCCATGGCATCGGCGGCTTTCGCGGTGGAAAATTGGTCATCCCGAAATTTTGGCAACTGTGCCGTTCCGAACATGGCTTCGTCACGAACCAAGATCGGTGGATTGACTTCGGTGTATCCATGCTCCTTGCTCGTATGCACATCGAGCATGAACTGCCCGAGCGCGCGTTCGAGTCTCGCCAAGCCCTTCTGCAAGATCACGAAGCGCGCTCCTGACAATTTGGCAGCCAGTTCGAAATCCATCTGGCCGAGCGCTTCGCCCAATTCGAAATGCTGCTTGGGTTTGAAGGTATAGTCGCGCTTCTTGCCGAAGACGTGATGTTCGACATTTCCGCCCGCATCGGCGCCGTCGGGCACATCGTCGAGCGGCGTATTTGGAATTTGCGCCAGTTCCTTGTCGAGCTCCGCAGCGAGCGTCTTCTGCTCCTCCTCCATTGCAGGCAGCGCAGTCTTCAGCTCGGCAACTTCGGCCATCAACTTGTTGGCCTTGGTCTCATCTTTGGCCTTTTTTGCGTCGCCGATTTCCTTGGAAGCTGCGTTTCGGCGCGCCTGCGCTTGCTCGAATTTGGTGATCGCTGCCCGCCGCTTCTCGTCGAGTGCCATGAGCTTTTTCGACAGCGGCTCCAGCCCGCGGCGCTTCAGCCCTCGGTCGAAGGCGCCAGAGTGCTCACGAATCCATTTGATGTCGTACATGATGGGACGTTCTTATCGCGTGTCGTGGCCGCGCAAAAGCGCGAGCGCCGTCTTTACCGCAAAAATCCCGGACATTCCGATTCAATCGGCACGATTTTGCCTACCTAAGCGGGGTGCCCCACACAAGGCCGGTAATCACAAAACCCGCCTACTCCGCCGGCTTCGCTGTTGCCGACGCGGCATCGGCCGCCACTTTGGCGGCCTCCGCCTGCACCTTCTTCTCGACCATACGCACCGACCAGATTGAGCCCTCATAGAGAATGAGGAGCGGTACAGCGAGTGACATCTGGCTGATGACATCGGGCGGCGTGAGAACAGCGGCCAGCACAAACGCGCCGACGATGAAATAGCGCCGCTTGGCCTTAAGCTGGTCGGCAGTGATCAGACCAATACGCCCGAGCAGCGTAAGGATCACGGGGAGCTGGAAGGCCACGCCAAAAGCGAGCACGAGAGCCATCATCAGCGAGAGATATTCGCCGACCTTGGGCATTAATGCGATCGAGGCATCAGTCGTGCTGCCGGTCTGCTGCATGCCAATTGAGAAGCGCACCAGCATCGGCAGCACGAGAAAATAGACGACCGCCGCACCGAGCGTGAAGAAGATCGGCGTCGCGATCAGATACGGCAGGAATGCCTTGCGTTCGTTGCGATAGAGGCCGGGTGCGACGAACATATAGATTTGTGTCGCCACCACGGGGAACGACAGGAAAGCGGCCCCAAACATCGCGAGTTTCAGTTGCGTGACAAAATATTCGAGCAGCGCGGTGTAAATGAATTTGGAATTTTCAGGGCCCGCTACCCACACGAATGGCCAGACCAACACGTTGTAAATGTCCTTGGCAAACACAAAGCAAATCGCGAACATCACGCCGAATGCGATCAGCGCCTTGATCAGCCGCGAACGCAGCTCGATCAGGTGATCCATCAATGGCGCCTTGGTAGCCTCGATGTCCTCGTGGCTCATGCCTTATCCCCGGCCTGTTTGGGGGGCGGCGCTTCAACAGCTATGAAATCTTTTTCGCTGACCGGCGACGGCGGCTCTGGCAGCGGTACATTCACTTCCACCCGCTGTGCCAACTCTGGCAAGGCCGCTGGCGCGGCGGGTGGTTGGTCCGCCTTACCCGCTTCCGGCATCTCGAAGGCGCGCTCAATTTCTTTCTGGGTGCTTGCCATCGGGTCAAAGTTGGTGAGCTCACTAACCGAGCTCTTGAGATCTTCGGCCTGCTTTTTCAGATCCGCCATCTCGGCTTCGCGCATCGCTTCCTGGAACTGACCCTGAAATTCCGATGCCATGCGCCTGACTTTGGCCATGTACTGGCCGAGCGTGCGCAATACGGTCGGCAGCTCTTTCGGCCCAATCGCGATCAGCGCGACGATGCCGATGACGACGAGCTCGCCCCAACCGATGTCAAACATGGATTAGTCAACTCCAACGCGCCGATGCGCCGGCACCGCTGCGACAATCGTACCGGCCGTTTCCTCCTCGCGCGCCAACGCAGCAATCAGGAGCGTGCCCCCTCGGCGCGCCGCTCGGCTTCTGTCTTCGGCGCGCCACCGCCCGCTTCGATCGTCTTGACCGGTTCGTTCTTGGCATCCGCTGACTTCTCGTCTTCGGACATGCCCTTCTTGAAGGCCTTGATACCCTGGGCGAAGTCGCCCATGAGCGATGAAATTTTTCCACGGCCTCCGAACAGGACCATCACGACCAACAGAACGATGATCCAGTGCCATATACTTAGGGAACCCATCGGCAAATCCTCCGCAGCGACGGGCTTTTTTCGGCTCGTCCCGCCATGATTTGCATGAGAAACTAGGCTCCGCAGGCGGCAAAAACAAGGACTTCGGATCCGGTCAAAGCGCCGCGATGTGCCACTGAAATAGCGGAATTGACCTTAAATTCCACACTGTCACTTTTCGGAACGCGAGGGCGGCGGTGCCAAACCCAGATCGAGATCGCCGGGTTCCAGTGGGTCTTCGTCGTCGCGTAGCGTTGAATCGTCAGAAGGGAGCGGCACTGCAAAGCCTGGAGGCAGATTGCCCTCTATCAGCCCAGCGCCCTTGAGCTCATCGAGGCCCGGCAGGTCACCGACTTCCTCCAAGCCGAAATGCGACAGGAACGCTTCTGTCGTTCCGTAGGTGATTGGCCGGCCCGGTGCTTTGCGGCGGCCGCGCGGGCGGATCCAGCCGGTCTTGAGCAGTACGTCGAGTGTACCAGCCGCCGCAACCACACCACGGATTTCCTCGATCTCAGCGCGGGTCACCGGCTGATGATACGCGACGATCGCAAGGGTCTCGACTGCCGCGCGCGAGAGCTTGCGCGTCTCGACAATCTGTTTTGTTAGAAGCCAGGACAAGTCGTTGGCGGTACGGAAGGTCCACTTCTTGCCGACACGCACGAGATTGACGCCGCGCGTGGCGTATTCGTCGCGGAGTTGGGCGAGCGCTTTCTTCACGTTAGCGCCGTTGGGTAGCCTGCGCGCCAGCACTGTCTCGTCGAGAGGCTCACCCGCCGCGAATAGCAGGGCTTCGAGCAGCCGCAATTCCTCCGGCCGCGCTGACGGCCCCGGCGGTGGCTCATTGTTTTGTACCACTACGAGCTTCTTGGCCGCGCTCGGCATGGATCTCTTCCCCTTATGCGTTTTCTTGCGCGTCATGCGTCGTTGCATTTCCAATCGCGCCGACGCGCTTGCGCATGTAGATCGGCGCGAATGACTCTTTCTGATGAATTTCGGCAAGCCCTTCACGTACCAGTTCGAGCGCGGAGGCAAATGAAGAGGCAAACACCGTCGCCGCTAGCGCCGGCTCTACCACATAACTGATCAGGAATTGATCAATGCGCGACCAGTCGGCCGACTGTCCAATCAGGCGCTCAAGCGCGGCGCGCGCCTCAGCCAATGACCACACTGTCCGCTGTTTGAAACGCACTCGCGAGAGCGCGCGGCGCGACCGCTGCGTGGCATAGGCGGAGAGCAAGTCATAAAGAGTCGCTGACCATTCCGGTTGCTTGATCTCGGCGATCGGCTCAGGCAATCCACGCGCAAACACGTCGCGATTGAGCTGCGGCCGCTCCATCATGCGCGTGGCAACGTCACGGATGGCCTCCAGTCGGCGCAAGCGATTGGCCAGTGCCAACGCCATATCCTCTGCGCTCGGCCCATCGCCCGGCGCCGCTTCGGGTAACAGAAGCCGCGATTTCAGATAAGCAAGCCACGCAGCCATCACCAGATAATCGGCGGCAAGCTCAAGTCGTAATTGTCGAGCGGCCTCGATGAAGGACAAATACTGGTCGGCGAGCGCGAGGATCGAGATTTTCGCCAAATCGACTTTTTGCTGCCGGGCAAGCATTAACAGTAGATCGAGCGGACCTTCAAAGCCCTCCACATCGACGATCATGGCCGGCTCGCTGGTGCCCCGGTCAGCGCCGATCGTGATATCGAACTCCTCGCTGCTCATGACCCGATCTTTCGTTTCGGCGACGTTTGCACCTCGGCCACCATCTGCCTGAATATCCTGCGTGCGGCATCCGTGTCGAACTCCTCCGGCGCCGTTCGCGCGGTGAGCGCCGCATCGGCTCGCTTCGCGGCATCGCCGGAAAGCTCCGGCGCTTCGCTGGCGACGGCCGTCATCTCGCGCATGTCGCCATTACAGTGAAGCACGACATCGCATCCCGCTGCCAGCGCGGCGCGGCTTCGCTCGGCGACTGTGCCGGACAAGGCATTCATCGAGATGTCGTCGCTCATCAACAGGCCCTGGAACCCGATAAAGCCGCGAATCACTTGCCTCACCATTGTGACCGAAGTGGTGGCGGGCGCGACGGGGTCGATGGCGCTAAACACAACATGTGCAGTCATGCCGAGGGGCAAGCCGGCCAGCGGGCGGAATGCG
The DNA here is from genome assembly GCA_036391175.1 of Pseudolabrys sp. Classification (GTDB taxonomy): domain Bacteria; phylum Pseudomonadota; class Alphaproteobacteria; order Rhizobiales; family Xanthobacteraceae; genus Pseudolabrys. The sequence continues at coordinate 24,773 of DASWAK010000287.1, read as the reverse complement.
GCAAAATCGGTCGCTTCCAGTGTAACGCGGTCGGTATCCACCACCGGCAGGTTGAAGTGGCTGTCGGCACTGGCTCGGCCGTGGCCTGGCAGGTGCTTAAGAACCGGAAGGACGCCGCCAGCCTGCAGACCCTCAGCTATTGCTTTGGCAATAGCCGCAACCTTGCCCGGCTCACTGCCATAGGCGCGGTCGCCGATGACCGGATCGCCACTCACCACCGGCACGTCCGCGACAGGCAGACAGTCCACATCGATGCCCAGCGGCCGAAGGTCGGCCGCGATCAAATGGCCCGCTAGCCGCGCCGCCGCAACGCCGGCAGTCGGCTCACAGTCATAAAGTTCGCCGTAGAGAACCCCAGGCGGATAAGCCGGCCAATTCGGTGGTCCAAGCCGCTGGACGCGGCCACCTTCCTGATCCACAAGGATGGGGGCTTCCCATCCGACAATGTCGCGAAATGTCTGAGCGAGTTCGATCACTTGGCTTGCTGTACTCACATTTCGCTTGAAGAGGATTAGGCCCCAGGGCTGGGCCTCGCGGAGAAACGCACGCTCACCGGCGGAAACGCTCAGTCCCGCCAAACCGGTGATGAAAGCGCGTGCCGCCATCGGCGCGGATTAGACCGCGGCCACCTCAGGGGTCAAGTTTTGGCTCGCTAATTCCTCTGGATGAGGCACTGACCGCCGGCCGCCTTGAGGCTCGAGCACAGCTCTCCGGCCTCACTGGCATTGGCGAAGGGCCCCACCATGGTCCGGTAGTAGGTACCTTTGGCGCCCAGGTCGACCTTATGGATCAAGGGCTGGCGCCCGCCGAGCTGGTTTGGATATTTGGCTTGGAGACTCCGGAATGCGGCCTGAGCCTCAGCTTCGCTTCGCTGGGACGAGACCTGAACATAACTGCCGGCGCCGCCAGCGTTCCCACTAGCCGCCGCCGCGCTCGGTGCGGGTGCCATCTGTGCTGGGGCCGCGACCGAGGCAGTGCGCGATGGCGCAGCAGGAGCTCTCGCCGCAGGGGGCGCATCGGGGTTTAACGACAGCGGCGCACCACTACTAGACGCCGGCGCGGCGGAACGTACAGGCGCACGCGCGGGCGGGGGTGGCGCTACGTCTTGTTCCGCATCGGGGGTAACAGTACCGGCGGCCCGTGCGGCGGGCGCAGACGAGCTCGTCGCAGGCGTTGCTGCCGCACGCGCAGATGCCGGCACTGCGAGCGGTGCCGCTCCCGGAGGCGTCGCGTCAGCCATGACCTGTTGGTCGGGATGGATCGCGATTGTGCGGATCTTCTTCGGCTCGCTTCCAATCACGCCGCTGCCCAGCGTCGACTGCGGGGCGGCCTGCGACAACACAACGGTTGCCGGCTTGTCGAGCGGTTGCTCCTCACGTGAAACAAGCTTTTCGCTTTGGCCGCGCTCGTTCAGGCGATCAGTAATCAGTTTGTTCGACTGGGTGTCTTTACCAGTCGTCACCGGCACAATCTTGTTCGGTCCCGTCTCAGCCTTGATGACAGGCGGCGGCTGGGAAGAACTGGATGAGCCAAACAGCGCGCGATATCCGAAGGCACCGGCAGTGCCTATCACCGCCAACGCTAGCACGCCAACGATCGCCATAATGCCCAGGCGCCGCCGGGAGGTTGGTACATCGTCGTAGTATTCCTCTTCAGCGTGGTGAGCGGCGTCTTGCTCGTACGCGTAGTCGGCCTGGTTTAGCGGATAACCGCGCGCCTCGTGGTCGGCCTGATAAAGCTCATCGTCAGTCGTCGATGGCGTGCCGCCGTACAATTGGCGTCCATAACTTTGGCCATTATAATCTTGTGCCGCATTCGACTGTTGGTCATTTGGCGCGGACCGCGCGGTGTAATACCCATTGTCACCAAATCTCTGTGGCGGCGCCGGCGCGCGCGGATCAACCCCGGCTTGTGGTGTGTAGGGAGTTCCGGCCGGTTGCGGCGCGGTTGCGCGCTCGCGGCCGAATTCTCCAAACGGATCAGTCTGCCCAATAAGCCGTGCGAGTTCCGCGAGCGGATCGCTGCCAGGCGTTTTGGCCGCACCGCGTACAGGCGGCTCACTTGCACGATAAGGTCGCTGAAATTGGTCGTTCGCCATTCGATCCCCGGGTTACTGAGCTCGTCCCTTTGTCTGCTCTTATAATGACGGCTGGCGATGTACACCAAGCGCAGAGCTCAGTAGACGAGCCTTATCGCATTTCCTCCGGCGCGCTAACCCCGAGCAATGCTAGACCCGAGGCGATTACAGTGACGATCCCCTCCACCAGGGCGAGCCGGGCTGTCGTCGTTTCTCGATCATTCTGGATAATGAAGCGTAAATGAGGCAAGTCTTTTCCTCGGGTCCAATGTGCATGAAATTCACTTGCTAATTCATACAGATAGAACGCAATCCTGTGGGGTTCATGGGCGGCCGCGGCGGCCTCGACGATGCGCGGATATAGAGCAATCCGCCGCAGCAAGGAAAGTTCGCCGGTATCGCTGAGGCGTTCGAGCGGAGCCTGCTTGAGCATCGTCGCGCGTGCCGGCGCTACTTCCGGCAGGTCCGGCATTTCCTCCCTCGCATTGCGGAACACGGACTGCCCGCGGGCGTGGCCATATTGAACATAGAAAACCGGATTATCGCGCGAATGCTCAATCACCTTGGCGAGGTCGAAATCGAGAACGGCGTCATTCTTGCGGTAGAGCATATCGAAGCGCACGGCGTCACGCCCGACTTCGTCCACCACTTCGCGCAAGGTGACGAACTCCCCCGCTCGCTTCGACATCTTCACAGGCTCGCCAGCGCGCAGAAGACGCACCAGCTGCACAAGTTTCACATCGAGGTCCGCTTTGCCGCCGCTGATCGCTTTCACTGCCGCACGCATGCGCTTGATATAGCCGCCATGGTCAGCGCCCCAGACGTCGATCAGATTGAGAAAGCCCCGCTCGATTTTGGACCGGTGATAGGCGATATCGCTAGCAAAATATGTGTAGCTACCGTCCGACTTCTTCAGGGGCCGGTCGACATCGTCGCCAAAATCCGTGGACCTGAATAGCGTCTGCTCACGATCTTCCCAATCCTCAAGATTGCCGCCTTTTGGCGGGGGCAAACGGCCCTCATAGACCTCACCACTCTTTCGCAAACGCTCGATAGTCGCACCGACTTCATCGCGCTTGCCTTCAATCAGCGAACGCTCAGAGAAGAACACATCGAAATGTATATCGAGCGCGGCAAGATCATCACGGATTCCGTCCATCATCATGGTAACGGTCTCTGCGCGCACAATGGGTAGCCATTCGGTCTCCTTCATCGTGCTCAGCTTGGCCCCTTGCTCACGAGCGAGCTTGTCGCCGACCGGCTGGAGATAGTCGCCGGGATAAAGTCCCTCGGGGATTGCGCCGATATCCTCACCCAATGCTTCGCGATAACGAACGAAGGCCGACCGGGCGAGCACATCGACCTGCGCGCCCGCATCGTTGATGTAGTATTCGCGCGTGACCTGGTAGCCGGCGAAAGCAAGTAGGTTTGCAAGCGCGTCACCGAACACCGCACCGCGGCCGTGGCCCACATGCATCGGCCCGGTCGGATTGGCGGAGACATACTCAACGTTGATCCTTTTACCTTTACCGATGTCACTGCGGCCATAGTCTTTGCCCGTTTCCAGCACCAGGCGCAGCTCCTCGCTCCAGACACGCGGCTTGAGGGTGAGGTTGAGGAAGCCAGGACCAGCAACATCGACTGATGCCACCTTGTCATCGGCGCGCAGTTTGGTGGCGATATTTTCTGCCAGCTCGCGCGGTTTCTTGCCGGCGTCCTTCGCCAATACCATCGCGGCATTGGTCGCCATATCGCCATGGGTCTGATCGCGCGGGGGCTCAACGACAATGCGCGAAACCTCAGCGTCCGAGCCGAGGGCAGCCGATGTCGCGGCCTGCACGCGGGCGAGTATGTCGGCAAACAGATGTTGAGGCTTTGTTGAAGGGCTCATTATCGCGCTGCGGCTAACGCAATTCGGAAGGGGAGTCAAAAAGTCGTCAGCGAAACGACAGTATGACAGACAACGCGACAGCTGGACCTTCTATCTGATCGTTGCTCCGCTATCGACCGATAATATCTGTCCGGTGGTGATCGCCGCCTCGTCGGAGGCAAGATAGACGGCCATGTCGGCCATATGGATCGGCAGGCCGAGCCCGTGCAAATGGGTCGCGGCCAGCTTTTCGATGTCCTTCGACCCTTCGAGCAGCTTCTTGACCCGCTCTGTGAGCACGACGCCTGGCGCGATAGCGTTGACCCTGATTTTGTCGGCGGCGTATTCCACGGCCATCGAACGCGTTAGTGCGGCAACGGCGCCTTTGGCGGAGGTGTAGCAATCGCGCCCGGGCAGCGCGCGCAGCGCCACGATGGACGACATGTTGATGATCGAACCGCCACCTGACTTTATCATGTGCGGAATGCCAACCTTTGAACAGAGGAAGGTGCCGTAGAGATCGAGTTTGATCACCCGCCAGAATTCATCTTCGGATACGTCCGTCACCCGCCCATCCTGCGGTGACGAGCCCCCGGCATTGTTGTGAAGAACGTGCAGGCCGCCGAACCGCTTCATGGTTTCGGCGAAGGCGGCCTCCACTTGCGTGCGCTCGCGGATATCGCATTGGATAAAATGGGCGTCGCCGCCGGTATTTTTGCCGCGTGCGCGAGCCGCTTCCGCGGCAGCCGCCCCGCGCGCGGCGTCGATCTCCGCAATCGCGACCTTGGCCCCCTCCTCGGCGAAGCGTTCGGCGGCGGCACGACCAATCCCACCGCCCCCACCGGTAATGAATGCAACCTTGCCCGCGAGACGCGCCATAAGGCCCTCTCTGATTCATGATATTGACCGGATGCCTCGAAGCGCAAGGCGGCTCTAGAGCTGGCCCTTAGCGTGCATCGCCGCGCGGTAGGCAAACACGATTGCTGGACCCAGGGTTGTCCCAGGCCCCGGATAGCTCCCCGCCATGACTGAAGCCATGTCATTACCGCAGGCGTAGAGGCCGGGAATTGGCTTTCCGTCGTTGCCGAGCACGCGCGCATTTGCGTCGGTCGCAAGTCCCGTGCTGACTGCAATATCGGCCGGCCAAACCGCAAGCGCGTAGAACGGCGGCGTCGCTACCGGCCCGATGCACGGATTGGGTTTGTGCCCTGCGTCGCCGTTGAAACGGTTGAGCTCGGTTTCACCCTTACCGAAGTCGATATCGACACCGGTCGCGGTAAACCCGTTGTAGCGCGCGATGGTGTTGCGCAGCTGCGCGGGATCGGCGGTAATCTTGCCGGCGAGCTCCTCTACCGTGTACGCACTCACGAGATAGCCGCTCTCGACGAATTTTCCAGGATTGCGGTGACCCGGATAGATGACGCCCAGACCATATTTTCCGAGGAATGCCCTGTCGCAGATCAGCCAGGCCGGTATCGACGGCGCTATCTTATGAGCCTCGAACATCGCCAACACAAAATCATGATACGATGCTGCTTCATTGACAAAGCGACGTCCAGCTGAATTCACCGCGATCAATCCAGGCTTGGCGCGGTCGAACACCAGATGTGGAAACAGGCCCTTGCTACCGTCTGGCCGCGGTACAATTGATACCGGCGTCCAAAGCCCGCTGGTGCATTGCTCGGGCGTGATCGCCGCACCCAGGCGTTGTCCGATATCAACGCCCTCGCCGCGGTTGCCTTCGTAGCTCATGGAATGTGCGGGAACGGGCCGAGGCATGAATGCCTCGCGGAAGCGTTGATTGTGCGCATAGCCGCCCGTCGCGAGCACAACACCTTTGCGAGTCCTCACCAGGAGTTCTTTTCCGCCCGCGTGCAGGCGCGCGCCGCTGACGCCACGCCGGTCACCGGTGACATCGACAATCGACGTGTCGAACAGGATCGGCACCTTGCGTTTGCGCAAACTGTAGAACAGTCGGCCGATGAGCGCATTGCCCATCATAATACGCGTGCCGCGCTGATATCTCAGGCGGTCGACGAGATATCGCGCGAACAGTTTCGCGGAATAAATAAAATTAGCAATCGAGTGAAACCGGCCGATAAGCCGTGGAATATCGGCCTTGCCAACCATCATGCCGCCAAACACCATGAACTCTGGCACGGGCGGACGAATGCGCCGGAATTCCGCACCGAGGAGCCAGCCGTCAAACGGCTCGGGCACTATGGCGCGCCCGGCGACGGCGGCTCCCGGCATGTTGCTGCGGTAGTCCGGGTGGGTTCCGCAGGGAAGGAATTGCACGTCGGTGCGGGCACATAAGTAATCGATCGCCGATGGTCCGGTGTGAAGATAGGCGTTCCGCAGTTCGCGATTGGTGGCCTCCCCGATGAGCGCGTTCAGGTAAAGATCCGCCTGTTCGCTGCCATCGCTGAAACCGGCCGCCCGGCTCTGACTGTTTCCCGGAATCCAAAGCGTACCGGCCGAGGTCGATCCGGTGCCGCCAACCTGGTCGGACTTCTCGCACAAGAGGACTTCGAGACCCTCGAGCGAGGCAACCAGCGCGGCGGTCATGCCTGCCGGTCCCGCGCCCGCGATCAGAAGATCGACTTCTCGGTCGGCATCCGCATCTGTTGCCGCATTAGACATCGCCGAAGGATGTCATGCTGCAATGACGCTGTCATCCGGCCGCCGGCTGTTGCACGAGCACTAACATCAAATGTGATAATTCGATTCCGTTGTTTAATTTTCGTGTCGCCTGATTTGAATCAACCACGAAAATCGGATCGGGGCGCCCTCAGATCAGAGGATATCTTGAAAAATCGAAAAGCTGTCATTCAATTTATCTTCGAGTTAAGCCCGCATTCCTGGGCACAGCGTGACGTTTTTTAAATATGACGGCACCCGCAAATGTCTGCCGCAACATGTTTACAATGCGCGGGCAATAGATGTTCTGTCGCCCGCGTTTGCTTTTTCGCATCGCCCTTCACCTCAACTCCGGCGTCGTCTTGAAATACTTCGAGTGTTCGATGAGCGCGTATCTGTCGGTCATCCCGGCGATGTAGTCGGCGATCCGTCTAGCGCGAGCGACAGCATCCGTAGCACCGATCCCCTCACCCCATTCCGCTGGCAGATCGGCAGGCATCGCCGCGTAGTGCGCGAAAAGATCACGCACGACGCGTTCGGCATCTGCCATCACGTGCATCACGCGGTCATGGCGATACATGCGTGGGTATAGAAAACCCTTGATGCCATGGTCAGCCTTTTCCATCGCGGGTGAAAACCCCACTACCGGCCGCAGCGCCTCGCGCACGTCGGCGGCCATGTGCGGCCGGAGCATCGCGATGCGCCGGCCAGTTTCGGCAATCACATCTTCGATCATGCACGTGATAAGTGCGCGCACCGTCTCATGCACGCGCCGTCCCGCCTCGAGACCGGGATGCTCCGCGTCTATCACGCTAAGAACATTTCCGACCAGCGACACCGCGGCAATATCGTCGAGTGTAAACAGATCTGCACGCAGGCCATCGTCGATGTCGTGGGCGTCGTAAGCGATATCGTCCGACAAAGCAGCAACTTGGGCTTCGGCGCTCGCATACGTCCATAATTCCAGATCCTGGATCTTTGAATAAGCGATGATCGGCGTCGGCACGCCGTGCATGGCATAGCGGCCAACAGCAACACCTTGCCGGTCAACCAGCGGCCCATTGTGCTTTACCAAGCCTTCAAGCGTTTCCCAGCTCAGGTTTAGGCCATCAAAAGCGGCATAACGCCGCTCGAGGTCCGTCACAATGCGCAGGGCCTGGGCGTTGTGATCGAACCCACCGAAGTCGGCGAGGCATTCATCAAGCGCGCGTTCGCCGGCATGTCCGAACGGCGGGTGACCAAGATCGTGCGCAAGCGCCAGTGCTTCGGCGAGATCCTCGTCGAGCCCGAGCGCGCGCGCGAGCGAGCGGGCAATCTGAGCAACCTCGAGAGTATGCGTTAGCCGTGTGCGATAGTGATCGCCTTCGTGATAAACGAACACTTGCGTTTTGTGGGCCAATCGTCGGAACGCAGCGGAGTGGATGATCCGGTCGCAGTCCCGACGGAAGGCATTGCGGGTCGGGCTAGCTGGCTCAGCCCAGCGCCGCCCCCGGCTTTGCGCCGGATCGGCGGCGTAAACAGCCCGTTCGCGTGCAGTTTCGACCGCCATTGCCCGCATTGACCTCACTGGCCCGCGCACTTAACTATCCGTTGGGCTCTCTGCCAATAGGATGGACCTGAAAAGGCAAGCAATGAGCGCGAGTATTACGGTCAGCGAGCGGGCTGCACGGCGGATCGGCGAAATCCTCAAGGGTGAGCCGACCGGCACCATGCTTCGCGTTAGCGTCGAAGGCGGCGGCTGCTCCGGCTTTCAGTACAAGTTCGATATGGAACGGGCCAAGACAGACGACGATCTCGTCATCAGCCGTGACGGCGCCGTTGTGCTCATCGACCCCGTGTCGGTCAACTACATGGCCGGTTCGGAGATCGATTTCGTAGACGATCTGATCGGCGCCTCATTCAAGGTGAAGAACCCGCAAGCAAAAGCGTCTTGCGGCTGCGGCACCAGCTTCGCACTCTGACCGACTATTCCGCCGCAATGGCAGGTGGCGCCTCTTCGACTTCCGCCAGCTGTGGCTCGAGGCGGCGCTTGAGCAGCCGATCGAAGCGATCGAGGTAAAGATAGATCACTGGCGTGATGTAAAGCGTCAGCAACTGCGAGAGCACCAGCCCGCCGACCACCGCAATGCCGAGCGGCTGACGCAGTTCGGCGCCGGCGCCAGTGCCGAGCGCGATCGGCAACGTGCCAAAAATCGCTGCGAAGGTCGTCATCATGATCGGACGGAAGCGCAATACCGCGGCCTCGCGGATCGCAGCTTCCGCCGAGAGCCCAACGCGGCGGCGCTCAATTGCGAAGTCGATCATTATGATCGCGTTCTTTTTGACGATGCCGACCAGCATGACAATGCCGATCATCGCGATGACCGACAGGTCCATGCGGAACAGCATCAGTGTTAAAATTGCGCCGATGCCTGCAGACGGCAGGCCGGAAATGATTGTGATCGGATGAATGAAGCTCTCATACAGAATACCGAGCACTACGTAAGCAGCGAAAATCGCGGCCAGGATCAGGATACCCTGCCCACGCAATGAATCCTGAAACACCTGCGCGGTGCCCTGGAAGCCGGTCGTGATGGTCGCCGGCAGTTGCTCTTCGCGCTCCAAATTCTGGATGGCATCCACTGCTTGGCCGAGCGAGAAACCTGGCGCGAGATTGAATGCGATCGTCACCGCCGGCTGCTGGCCCTGGTGATTGACTTGCAACGGGCCCACGGTGCGCTCAAAACGGGTGACCGCCGAGAGCGGCACCGTGGTGCCATTCGTTGTCTTCAAATAGACACGTGCCAAATCATCCGGACCGACCTGAAACTCCGGCTCGGTCTCGAGAATGACCTGGTAATAATTCACCGGGCTGTAGATGGTGGCGACCTGCCGCGCGCCGAAAGCATTATAGAGTTCTTGCCGCACCTGGTCGACGGTAAGGCCATAAACTGCCGACTTCTCGCGATCGACGGTGATCGTTACCTGCGGATTGGTGACATAGAGATCGGTTGTGACGTCTAGCAGGCCGTCAATCTTGGAAATCTTGTTGCGCAGTTCCGGCGCAAGTCGGTAGAGCGTCTCGGTGTCGTTTGATTGCAGCGTGTATTGATATTGGCTTTTGGCAAGCTTGCCGCCGAGATTGATGTTCTGGATCGGCTGAAAATAGATCGCGAGACCAGGCACCACATTGGCCGTCCGGCGCAGCCGCGCCAGGATGGTCTGCAGATTGTCGCGCTCGCCGCGTGGCTTTAATGCCACCAGCATGCGCCCGCTGTTGCCGACCGAATTGGGACCGCCGGTGCCGACCGTGGAATTTACGTATGCAACTGCGGGATCTGCGCGCACGACGTCAGCGACCTGGCGCTGAAGCTGAGAGATTGCGGGAAACGATATGTCGGTCGCACCCTCCGTGATCCCAATGACGTAGCCGGTGTCCTCAGTCGGAAAGAAGCCCTTGGGCACAACGACATAGAGAACGATAGTGGCGAAAAAGGTGCCGAGCGTGATCAATAGCATGATTGACTTGAAGGCGAGCACCCGGTCGAGCGTCCATTGATATGTGTTGAGCATCCATTCGAAGAAGCGCTCGAAAACGCGTAGCAGAAAGAATTGTTTCTCGCCCTCACCGTGACGGCTACCGAGCACGCGCGCGCACAACATTGGCGTCAGCGTCAGCGACACAAAGCCGGAGACTATGATCGCGACGGCGATCGACACCGCGAATTCGCGGAATACCCGGCCGACCATGCCGCCCATCAACAATACGGGAATGAACACGGCGATCAGCGAGAAAGTAATCGACACGATGGTGAAACCGATCTCACGTGAGCCTTTCAATGCCGCCTCGAACGGCCGCATACCGCCTTCAATGTGGCGCACAATGTTTTCCAGCATCACGATGGCGTCGTCGACAACAAAGCCGACCGACAGCGTGAGCGCGAGCAACGTCATGTTGTTGATGGAGAAGCCGAAGGCATACATCGCGGCAAAAGTGCCGACCAGCGACACCGGTACTGCTAGCGCCGGAATAATAGTGGCCGAGACTTTTCGCAAGAACAGGAAAATCACCATGATAACGAGCGCGATTGCGATCGCCAGCGTCTCCTGCACGTCGGTCACCGCCGCACGAATGGACAGCGAGCGGTCGAACAAAGGCTGCATCTGGATCGAAGGCGGCACTTGCGCGCGCATATTAGGCAGGCTTTGGCGCACAAGGTCGACAACCTGCACAGTATTGGCATCGGGCTGACGCTGGATCGCAAGCACGATGGCGCGCGCATCGTTGAACCAGGTGGCGATCTTATTGTTCTCGACGCTGTCGATCACGCGAGCAATCTGGTTTAGCTTGATCGGAGCGCCGTTGCGGTAGGCCACGACTACATCGCGATAGTCGTCCGCATGCGGCATTGCGCTGGTGGCTGCCAGGGTCACACTTTGTTTGGGTCCGGTCAGGACACCAACCGGCGTGCTCGAGTTGGCCTTGGCAACTACACTGCGAACGTCTTCAAGCGCAATATTGCGGGATGCCGCCTCAGTCGGATTGACCTGCACGCGAATAGCGAATTTTTGCGCACCATAGACCAGCACCTGCGCGACGCCCGGCAATTGCGAAATTTGTGGCGCCAGGACGGTCTCGGCATAATCGTCAACTGTCGACAGTGGCACGGTGTCGGACCGTAAGCTGACATAGAGCACTGGAAAGTCGCCTGGATTCACCTTGCGGAATGACGGCGGTATTGTCATTTCGATCGGCAACAGGCGGGCCGCCGTCGCAAGCGCGGTCTGCACATCGAGCGCCGCGCCGTCGATATTGCGACCGAGATCGAACTGGATGGTGATCTGCGCCAAGCCGAGCGAGGATGAGGAATTCATCGACGAGATGCCGGAAATCGTCGACAACTGGCGCTCGATCGGCGACGCAACCGACGACGCCATTGTTTCCGGGCTAGCGCCCGGAAATTGCGCCGTGATCTGAATGGTCGGAAAATCCACCGCCGGCAGGGCTGCCACCGGCAGCAGCCGATAGGCGAACACACCGAAAACGATCAAAGACGCCGTCATCAGCGTCGTCAGCACCGGCCGACGAATACAGGTTTCCGAAATATTCATGGCTCAGCTACCCGCCACCTTCGGTGTGCGTATGTTGACGCGAGTGCCGCTCGACAAAAGCAACTGCCCCTCTGTCACAACGATCTCGCCACCGTTGAGGCCCGAAGCGATCACGCTTTCGGTCCCGACTTGGCGCTCAACATTGACTGCCTGGATCTGAGCTATGCTGTCTTTGATAACGAATACGAAGGTGCCGGTCTGGCTAACCTGCACCGCGTTCGAAGGCACTACGACACCCTCTTCATTTCGCAAGGTCATATCAGTGGTGACTAGAGTGCCGGGCCAAAGTAGCTCATCCTTGTTCGGCATGGTTGCACGTACGGTTGCCATACCCGTCGCCGGGTCTACCGTGTTCTCGATCATAGTGACCTGGCCACTCGCGCGCTTTTGCTCGCCCGGAATGATCGCCTCTACGGTCGCGGTTTCGGCGGCTATGGCCTTCCGGATGTCGGGGAGAATTTTCTGCGGCACAGTAAAGGTCACATAGACCGGCACCATCTGATTGATGGTCGCCATCGCCGAGGTGTCGGCTTGGCGCACAAAATTTCCAACTTTGACGTTCGCCATGCTGATGCGGCCGGAAATCGGCGCGCGAATTGCACAGAAGCCGAGCTGGACCTTCAGGTTCTCCAGCTGTGCGCGGTTCGATTCAGCAGTCGCGCGCGATATGTTGACTGCGGTCTGCGCGTTGTTGAGCGTGACGATGGGTGTCGCGTTCCTGGCGGCAAGGTCCGTGTAGCGCTCGACATCTCGTTGCGCCTGCTCAAGCGATGCCTGCGCACCGTCGATGATCGCCTGGACACGCTTCATATCGGCCTCGATTTGCCGGCAATCGAGCGTGAACAGCAGGTCACCCTTCTCGACATGGGCGCCGTCGCGAAAATGGACGGCGGTGATTGTCGTATCGACCTGCGTCTTGATGGCAACGCTGGCGATGGGAGTGACATTCCCGAGGGCGTCGAGGCGCACTGGCATGGTTTTGCGCTCGGCGATAGCGGTTTCGACCGCAACCGTCCGGGCCTGGGTCTGCCGGGCTGCGACCCCGTCCGTGGTCCAGAACCCGCGCACAAGCACGGCAATGCCGATCAGGGCAAGAACAGCCCCACCAATGAGCCATTTTCGCTTGATCATCGGTAATTTTCGGTCCGGACTCATGTGCGCCTGCCCGGACGCTCCCTAATCCGCGGAATGGCTTGTTTTCGTCAGTTTGAGGCCGCGTTGACAGCTTTCCTAGCATATAAACGTTTAACCGTGCATATACCTGCGCTTGCAGCCAAATACCGTGAATGCTGCATTATTCGCCTGCCTGGACGCCAAAACCCATGCGAATTGCCACCTGGAACGTCAATTCCATCCGACAGCGCATGGACAACCTGCAGGCTTGGCTCAAGGAACGGCAGCCCGACATCGTTTGCCTGCAGGAGATCAAATATACTGACGATGCCTTCCCGCGTGAGCCGTTGGAGGCGCTCGGCTACAACGTAGCGGTGCATGGTCAGAAGACTTTCAACGGCGTGGCGCTGTTATCTAAGTTCCCGTTTGACGAAGTCGCCCCGGGATTGATTGGGGATAACGACGACGTGCAGGCTCGCTTTCTGGAAGCAATCGTTTCGACCAAGTCGGGCGCCTTGCGCGTGGTCAGCCTCTACCTACCCAACGGTAACCCGCCGCTGACCGACAAATATATTTACAAACTCAATTGGATGAGTCGGCTTATTAACTTTTCACATGAACGACTTAAACTGGAAGAGCCGATGCTGCTGGCGGGCGACTACAACGTCATCCCGACTGCGGCCGACGTGCGGCGGCCCGAGGCCTGGACGAACGACGCACTATTCCTCCCGCAAACGCGAGAGAAATTCCGCACGTTGATCAATCTCGGACTGACTGACGCGATACGCGCGGTGAGTGATGCGCCTGACCTTTACACTTTCTGGGATTATCAAGCTGGCGCCTGGGCCAAGGATGATGGCATTCGCATCGATCACCTGCTGCTATCGCCGCAGGCCGCCGATCGTCTGATTGATGCGGGCATCAATCGGCATGTCCGCGGCTGGGACAAGCCCTCCGATCACGTGCCGGTATACGTCGATCTGGATATTGAGGGACGCTGAAGCAGCGCCTACTCCCGCCGCGTCTCCAGCCAATGGCGGAGATAGACGGCGGCCAAAGCGCGCTCGTCCTCGCTCGCCTGCTGCATGGCGCTGTCATAGAGCTTGGTGATCCAGGCCTGATCGGTGCGCGCGCTGTCCTTGGCAAGCGCCAGCCACATGAGCCCCCGCGCGGCCTGGCGTGGCACATGATCGCCCTCAAACAACATGGCGCCGAGCATTGCCTGCGCCTCGCATTGGCCTTTCTGTGCCGAGAGGCCGAACCAACGCGCTGCCGTGCGCGGGTCGCGCGGAGCGCCGGTGCCGTTGAGATAGAGCCGCGCCAGATAATATTGCGCGTCGGGATCGCGGAAGTAGGACGCAGCATAGGCGAACATCTCACGCGCGCGCTGTGGATCGCGCTTGATGTCAGTCTTCGGAATACCCTCGAGGTAATAGTGCCCGAGCGCAACAAATGCGTTGGCGACAAAACGCGCCTGCGGTGTGTCCGGATTATCATCGGCGTGGCTGTCCGCGATGCGGCGGAAATAATCGAACGCCTTGAGATCGTTCTGCGCGACGCCGTCACCTTCGGCGTACATGCGCCCGAGTTTCCACTGTGCCAGCGCGTGGCCCTTCTCGGCAGCATATTCGAGCGAGTTCACCGCCTTGACGGTCTCGCCAGCCTTGAGCCAATTCGCTCCGGAACGGAAGGCTTCCATCGGCGACATCGGCGGCGGACCCATGCCGTCGGTCTTGCTGCCGTCGAGCGCAGGCGCCGGCGCGGCGACCATCAGGCCGGCGCCGATCAGTACCACGCGCAGCAGATTCTCAAATGTCCGCATAACACTCTTTCTCAGCCGCGCCGCCTGGATGTGTCACCGCACCATTAACGGCGGGGCCCACCTGCTGGGCATATTTCCATAAGTAACCGGATCCGAATTCGCTTTCGCGCGGCTTCCACTGACTCTTGCGCTTGGCGAGGTCTTCGGCGGAAAGCTTAACGTCGAGCGTGCCCTTCACAGCGTCGATCTCGATGATGTCGCCGTCGCGGATCAGCCCGATCGGCCCGCCGATCGCGGCCTCCGGGCCGACATGACCGACGCAGAACCCGCGCGTGGCGCCAGAGAAACGTCCGTCAGTGATCAGTGCGACTTTTTCGCCCGCACCTTGTCCGTAAAGTGCGGCCGTTGTTGAAAGCATTTCACGCATGCCTGGGCCGCCGCGCGGTCCCTCATAGCGGATTACCAGAACTTCGCCGTCTTTGTATTTGCGGTGCTTCACCGCATCGAAGCAGGCTTCCTCGCCATCGAAACATCGCGCCGGGCCGCTGAATTTTAGTATCTTCATGCCAGCAACCTTCACGATCGCGCCTTCGGGTGCGAGATTACCTTTGAGCCCAACCACGCCGCCGGTCGCCAGCAGCGGCTTGTCGGCCGGGCGCACGACGTCCTGATCCGGATTCCATTTCACGTTTTTCATATTCTCGGCGATCGTGCGGCCGGTGACCGTCAGGCAATCGCCGTGCATGAAGCCGTGATCGAGCAGTGTTTTCATTAGGAGCGGCACGCCGCCAGCTTCGAACATATCCTTGGCGACATAACGGCCACCCGGTTTCAAATCTGCGACATAAGGAGTCTTTTTGAAGATTTCGGCGACGTCAAACAGATCGAACTCGATACCGCATTCGTGTGCGATCGCCGGCAGGTGCAGCGCCGCATTGGTGGAACCACCGGTGGCGGCGACGACAGCGGCGGCGTTTTCCAGCGCCTTGCGCGTAACGATGTCACGTGGCCGAATATTTTTGACGATCAGGTCCATGATCATCTCACCCGCCAACATGCAGAACTTGTCGCGCATCTCGTAAGGCGCGGGCGCGCCGGACGAATAAGGCAATGCGAGGCCGATGGCTTCCGATACCGTCGCCATGGTGTTGGCGGTAAATTGCGCGCCGCATGCGCCGGCCGACGGGCAGGCGTTCTGTTCGAGCGTGTACAGATCGGCATCGGACATCTCACCGACCGAATGCTTGCCGACTGCCTCGTACACATCCTGCACGGTGACTTCCCTGCCCTTGAATTTTCCGGGCAGGATCGAGCCGCCATAGATGTAAATCGATGGCACGTTGAGGCGGCACATCGCCATCATCATGCCGGGCTGTGACTTGTCGCAGCCTGCAACGCCGATCAGCGCATCATAGGCGTGGCCGCGCATGGTGAGCTCGACGCTGTCGGCGATTACTTCACGCGAGGGCAGCGAAGATTTCATGCCGGCATGGCCCATGGCGATGCCGTCGGTGACGGTGATGGTGCAGAATTCGCGCGGGGTGGCACCGACGCTGGCGACACCCTTCTTGACCGCCTGCGCCTGGCGCATCAGGGCGATGTTGCAGGGTGCCGCTTCATTCCAGCAAGTGGCGACGCCGACGAAGGGCTGGTGGATCTGCTCCGTGGTCAGACCCATCGCGTAATAGAACGCGCGATGCGGCGCGCGATCCGGCCCCTCGGTGGCGTGCCGGCTCGGCAATTTCGACTTCAAACTGGTCTTGGCGTCCATGGTCCTTGTCGCCCGGCCCCGGTTACCGTTGCCGGGTGGCCCGCCGGCGTCTTTCGAGGCGACACCGCCTCGGGCGGGCCTCGATGTCGTTGAATGGTATGGCCGAATCGCGGCGATTGCGGGTGCGATCCGGCACTATGCTTAAATGTTCCAAAAGTGTTGCAGCTCGGACACAGTCATGAGCGCACGTCATAGTCGTTCTTTCGTGTCCCCCAAATATGAGTGAATGGCACGCCAAGCTGCGCAGCCGTTGTTCTTTCATGCCGCGCTCCGTTTCTAGAAAGGCGGGGCGCCTCTCGGCGCACCATCGCGGACGTCTTCCTTACGGCGTCGGGCCACGCTTTGTGGGGGATAATCTGGTTTCACCTTTGCCCCTGCCGGCCTGCCGCTTGCGGGTGGCCGCAACCGGCAGAGCCACGGGCAAACCTGGCCGGCCGCCGGCAGCTAGCTCCTGGCAGGCGGCCCGTCGTGGCCACCGCACGGAGCCCCGGCGGCACCCGAGTGCGGGGAGCGTTCGTCTCCCGCCCGCGGGCGTCGCACCCGACCCCACCCGCATCACGCCTCATGAGAACGCCGAACGCTAGCCGGTGGATAGAGGGCTGGGTGGAGAGTGCTAAACATCTCCTCCGCATGCCTGCACCCCCTCGCCTCCGCCGCTCGTTCTTCGACCGTTCGGTGCACGACGTTGCACCCGAGCTCATTGGCGCAACTTTATTCGTCGACGGCATCGGCGGCATGATTGTCGAGGTCGAGGCCTATCACCACACTGATCCGGCGGCGCATTCCTACGTTGGCCGCACCGAGCGCAATGCCGTGATGTTCGGACGGCCTGGATATGCGTACGTCTACCGTTCGTATGGCATCCACTGGTGCCTCAACTTCGTTTGCGAGGAAGAAGGCAGCGCCAGCGCAGTGCTGGTCCGCGCGCTTGAGCCGATGCAAGGTTTGACGACAATGCGACGACGGCGCGGCTTGCGTGAGGAGCGTGCGCTATGCTCGGGCCCGGGGAAATTGTGCGAGGCACTTGGCGTCACCCACAAGCACAACGGCTTGCCGCTTGACCGCGCACCGTTCGAATTGCGTGCGCGTGGCAAAATAGCGGGCATCGTAACTGGTGTGCGCATCGGCATCACCAAAGCGGCGGACAAGCCGTGGCGCTACGGACTGGAGGGATCGAAGTTTCTGAGCAAGCCGTTCAAGGTTTAATGCGGAACGCTGCATTGAATCCGAGTTCGCGCTTGGCCTTCTCGTTCGAAACGGTACCGTCGTCTTCAGCAATGTTGTAGATACCGGGTGTACCTTTGCTCACAGCCAGAACAGCTGCATGCGCCGCTGCATCAACATGCAGCGCGGGCTTTGCGCGCTTCTCGTTTTCGAACCATGTGCCTGGCCCATACAGAAACCCGTAGCGCAGCACTATCCCTTCCGGCCGGCTGAGCGTCGCCTGTTCGAGCGCAACCACGGCGTCAACGGTACGCTTGCGCGCGCCCGTTGCAGTGAGATCGAGCGGATCGGTTTCGGTGTGCGCACCCATACCTGGCGCGTAGATGAAAGCGATGCTCTGCGCAATCAGACGCCGTACGCCGGCAGTCTTGGCTGCGGCCACCAGATTGCGCGTTCCGTCAATGCGCAGACGCGCATTGCGTTCGAGGCCTTCCTCATATTGTGGCGTCCCAGGCGCGAACGGCAGATCAGTGAGTTGGTGTATCATCACCTGAGGCGCGGCAGCCCTGACAACACGCGTGAGCTCATCCGCATCGAACACATCGACCACAACCGGCTCGGCACCGAGGGCACGCAGAACGCAGGCCTTGTCAGCCGAGCGAGTGGTGCCGACGATGATATGTCCGGCCGAGCGCAGCAGCGGCGTGAGCCTACGCCCGATTATTCCACTCGCCCCGGCCAGAAATATTTTCATTGTGTATTAGTAAGAGATAACAAACTCGCACCCCGCCGCAGTCGGGAATTGCCGTGTGATGCGGGCGGTCGCTAATTCGAACTCAAGGGCGATGGCGGCATCATGGCAGCACAGGAAGGCGTGCTTGCCGTCGCCAGCAAAGCCAAAGCCCATCGGCGCCTTGGGCGTGTCAAAGCCGCCGATCTGTTTGAGTGTGTCGGTTTCGTAGATCGCGGCAAAATTATCGACGTGGGATGAGACGCAAACATAAGCGCCGTCCGGCGAAACTCGAACGCGCCTGAGCTGGTTCATCTCGCCTCGAGCGCCTTCGATTGCGATGGCGCGGCGATATCTGCTCGAGCGCGCGTCGATCTCATGGAAGACCCCCTTCCAGTGCGCGCACACGAGGAGCGTTTCCCCGTCGGGCGTGACCGCGATGCCTTCGGCGCCGTGCGGGATCGCAATGGTGCCGGTGACCTTGCGCGAGGCGGTCTCGAGCACGGCCACCGCTTCTTTAGTTTTGAATGACGCGAATAGTTTTCCGGTGGAATGGCTGACCGCGATCCAGTGCGGCGAACCGCCGATATCGATGCGGTCGACTTTGTTCGAAACAGGGTCGATTGCCAGCACCGCGTTCCCGAGTTCAGCAGTCGACCACAGCGTGCCTGAGGCATCCATCATAACGCTGTGTGGCGCTATATTGGCGCCAACATCGATGGTGCGTTCGAGCGATTTCGAAGCGGGATCGATCACCGCAATGCGGCGATCGGGGTCCATGTTCTTTCCGAAGATGCCACCGCCATAGACTGAGCCGTATATTTTTGCACCGTCGGGGGAGCGGATAAGCTCGTGCGTCGACGTAGGCATCTCGAGGTCGGCAAGATGCGCGAGCGTGGTCGCATCGAACCACTGAATTTTGTTGGCACTCTTGGCGGTGAGGATCAGCGTATCGCCACCGGGCCGATTGTTGGGATCAATGATCATGCAACCTCGCGTCCCCGATGCGGTGCAGCGCGGAGTGCAAGTGAAGAGGTGCGCCGCTGATCTTGAAGTGATGCGCTGCAGAACCGGAGCCGCGTCAAGCCACGCTCGTGCTGCGCCCGGGACACGCTACCTTTTCTCCCTACACCGATCCCTTCAGCCGCTCCAACGCCTCGGCGATCTTGGCCATGCGGCCAAGAGCCTCTTCACGCTTTTCCTTCTCTTCCTCAACAACCTCTTCCGGTGCGCGCGCGACAAAATTCGCATTGCCGAGCTTCGCATCGACGCGCGCAATATCGGATTCGGCCTTCTGCATTTCTTTTCCCAACCGCGCGCGCTCGGCGGCAAGATCAATCACGCCTTTGAGCGGCAGCGCCGCCACCTCCCCTCGCACCACCAGCTGCACCGAGCCTTGCGGTGCGGCTGTCGCCGAGGAAATCTCGGAAACACGCGCTAGCCGCCTGATGAATTCGGCCCATCGTTCGGCGCGGGCCTTGGTCTCGGCGGAAACATTGGCAAGCACCAACGGGATCGCAGCGGTGATATTCATCTCGGCCCGCATTGACCGGATGGAGGTGACGAGGTCGATTACCCAGCCGATCTCGGCTTCCGCTTTGTCATCAGCAAGGCCTTCCAGCTGTGGCCATTCGCTCAGCGCCAGCAGCTTGTCGTGCTTTCCGGTCACTGCCCACAATTCCTCGGTGATGAACGGCATGAAAGGATGGAGCATTTTTACAATTTCATCACGCGCCCAGGCGACCATCGCTTGCGTTTCGGACTTGGCAGCACCGTCCCCGCCGGTCAGCAGCGGCTTTGCGAGCTCCAGATACCAGTCGCAATAGATGTTCCAGACGAAGCGGTAGGCCGAAGCTGCCGCATCATTGAAGCGGTAGGCTTCGATTGCCGCTCTGATCTCGGCAGCCGCGCGGGCCGTCTCGTGCGCGATCCAGCGGTTGAGCATCTCCTTGGCCGACTTCGGACTGAAGCCCGTAACGGACGCGCAGCCGTTCATCTCGGCAAAACGCGCGGCATTCCACAACTTGGTCGCAAAATTACGATAACCTTCGACTCGTTGGGTCGAGAGCTTGATATCGCGGCCCTGCGCGGCCATCGCAGCGAGCGTGAAACGCAACGCATCGGCGCCATAGTCATCGATGATCGCCAGCGGATCGATGACATTGCCCTTCGACTTCGACATCTTGGCGCCGGAGGCGTCGCGTACTAGCGCGTGGATGTAGACCTCGTGGAACGGGATCTCCTTCATGAAATGGAGACCCATCATCATCATGCGCGCAACCCAGAAGAAGATGATGTCGAAGCCGGTGACCAGCGTCGACGTTGGATAGAAACGCGCGAGTTCAGGCGTCTTGTCCGGCCAACCCAGCGTCGAGAACGGCCACAGTGCCGATGAGAACCAGGTATCGAGCACGTCCTCGTCGCGCGTGAGCGCAGTCTTCTTGCTGTAATGTTTGTCAGCCTCGCGTTGCGCGTCGGCTTCGGTCGGCGCGACGAACACTTTTCCATCGGGCCCGTACCACGCCGGAATCTGATGCCCCCACCAAAGCTGGCGCGATATGCACCACGGCTGGATGTTTTCCATCCAGTCGAAATAGGTCTTCTCCCAGTTCTTCGGCACGAATTTGGTTTTGCCCTCGCGCACGGCGACAATCGCGGGCTTCGCGAGTTCCTTCGCGTTGACATACCACTGGTCGGTGAGGAAAGGCTCGATCACCACGTTCGAGCGGTCGCCATGTGGGATGACGTGTGACTGCGGCTCGATCTTTTCGACCAGCCCTTTTTCTTCCAAGCGCGCGAGGATCGCCTTGCGTGCGGCGAAACGGTCCGTGCCGTGCATTGCCTGGGTTGCTTCGAGGTCGGCCGACTTTGGCGCGCCACCAACAAAATCAGTATTGTCCCTGAGCTGAAGCTTGGCTTCGACGCTGAAGATGTTGATCTGCGGCAGGTTGTGCCGCTTGCCGACCTCGAAATCGTTGAAATCGTGCGCCGGCGTTATTTTCACCGCGCCACTTCCCTTCTCGGGATCCGAATAGTCGTCGGCGATGATTGGGACCTTACGCCCGACCAGCGGCAAGATAACATCCTTACCGACCAGTTTCTTGTAGCGCTCGTCGTCGGGATGCACCGCCACTGCGGTGTCGCCCAGCATGGTCTCGGGTCGCGTGGTCGCCACGACAATAAATGTCGAGAGATCGTTCGGATTGAATGTCTTGCCCTCGATCGGATAGCGCAGGTACCAGAGGTGGCCCTTGGTCTCGACCTGCACAACCTCCAGATCGGAAATGGCCGTGAGCAGCTTCGGGTCCCAATTGACCAGCCGCTTGTCCCTGTAGATGAGCCCTGCGCGATAAAGTTCTACAAAAACTTTAAGAACGGCACGAGAGAGGCCTTCGTCCATGGTGAAACGCTCGCGCGACCAGTCGCAGGAGGCGCCAAGACGTTTCAGCTGATTGACGATGGTGCCGCCGCTCTCGGCCTTCCACTCCCACACGCGCTTGAGGAAGGCCTCGCGCCCCATCTCGCGGCGGCCTTTCTCTTGCCGCTCCATCAGCTGCCGCTCGACCACCATTTGCGTCGCGATGCCGGCATGATCGGTGCCCGGCTGCCAGAGCACGTCCTTGCCGCGCATGCGCTCGAAGCGGCACAGGATGTCCTGGAGTGTGTTGTTGAGCGCATGGCCCATATGCAATGAGCCGGTCACGTTCGGTGGTGGGATAACTATAGAGTAAGCTTTCGCGCCGACCCGTTCGGGCCGGCCGGCGCGAAAGGCGCCCGCCTGCTCCCAGGTCCGGTAGATGCGGCCCTCGACCTCCGAAGGCTGGTAAGTCTTATCGATCATCGTCGTTTTGCTTGAAATCGTTCGCGCGGTAGAAAGCCCGCCGAGCCTGCCGGAGTCAACTTTGCCCGCCACCCCGCCCGCTTCGCGCGGCAGCGCCACCTCCGCCATCACACTGCTGGCGCTGGCCTCCTTTGCCAGCCAGTCGATGGTGCGGGTGTCGGATTCGCTGTTGCCGCAGATTTCCGCCGATCTTGGGGTCAGCGTCGGCGCGGCCTCGATCGTGGTCACCGCCTATGCGCTAGCGCACGGCGCGGTGCAACTCATCATCGGCCCGGTCGGCGACCGCTTTGGCAAATATGCCTGCGTCACTGCTGCAGCTGCGATATCGACCGTGCTGGTTCTGCTGTGCGGGCTGGCGGGGTCGCTACCGGCGCTGGTGGCAGCTCGTCTTGCCTGCGGGCTATCGGCAGGCTGGATCATTCCACTTGCGATGGCTTTCCTCGGCGACGTCATCCCCTATGAACGCCGCCAGCAGGTGCTCGGCACCTTCTTGTCAGGGCAGATCCTTGGACAATTGTTCGGCCAGGCAGCCGGCGGCATCCTCGGCGACTTCTTCGGCTGGCGCCGTGTGTTCTTTTTCCTTGCCGCCCTGTTCGCAATCGCAACCATTGCGCTACTGGTCGAATTCCTCCGCAATCCGATCACGCGTGCCAGCCACGCCACTGCCACGCGATCGCGCGGCTTCGTGACAGACTACGCGACCGTGCTGCGCTCGCCATGGGCGCGCACGGTGATCGCGATGGGGTTCATCGAATGCGTATTCATGTTCGGCGCCTTCGCATATGTCGGCGCCGACCTGCATCTGCGTTTCGGTGTCAATTTTGCCGTTGTCGGCCTGTTTGTGGGCGCCTTCGCGATCGGCGGACTTATCTACAGCCTCTCGGTGCGCAGGCTCGTGGGCCGACTCGGTCAAATCGGACTCGTCACTGGCGGCGGAGCGCTGCTCTCGCTTGCCTACCTAGCTATTGCATTCACACCGAAAGTCCATCTCGCGCCCTTCGCCATCACCGGCATCGGACTTGGCTACTATATGCTGCACAACACGTTGCAAACCAACGCAACGCAGATGACACCGGAAGCGCGCGGCACGGCAGTCGCAATTTTTTCATCGGCACTCTATCTCGGGCAAACATTGGGTGTCGCCATCAACGGAGTGGTTTTCGACCGCTTCACCGCCGTGCCAGTGTTCGTGATCGCGGCAGCGGGCTTGCTGGCGCTCGCCTTGTGGTTCGCGCGCACCCTCAAGCAGCGGCGCGACAAGGGCGTCTAGATTCTATCCATCCTCTCCGCTGTGTCGGGCCAAGCCCGCGTATGACGTTTTCGATTGCATTCGCGGGATGAGCGGAATTTAAAGCGAGATGCCGGTTACGGCCTGCCGCGGGATACGCGCTCAATCTCCGCACGTACGATGCGTTCCACCATGCCCGGCAAATTGTCGTCGAGCCAGGACTTGAGCATCGGCCGCAGCATTTCCCGCACAAGATCTTCGAGCGTCCGAGCGTTCTGCCCGATGACTGTATGCGCAAGCGTATTGAAGGCGCTGTCGACGGCCGCAATGGTCTCGTTCGAGATCAGCGCACGACCCGGTGACGGCTCAAGATTGGTGGCGAACACGACGTCTGATGTCCCGCCGATGATGCGCAAGCCTGGCGCCGGTTCCGGCGGCAGCGTTGCTGGTGCTGTCATTGACTCGGTCAGGTCGAAAACGTCTGCGGGCGTAACAGATTGAGTTGCAGTCGGTTTCGCCGTGGTCTTGGGCGGCGCGTCGAGTTTTGCCAGCATGGCGTCAATTTCGTCCTGGCTGTTAGCGGCCGGCGTTGGCGCGGCGGGCTTCGAGGCGGCAGGCGGCGGTGTTATAGGCTTCGGAGGCGGCGCAGGACGGGCAGAAACAGCGGCAGCCGGCGGCTGCCTAGGCGGCGCAGCGGTCTCGGGTGCCTTGGCTGGCTTGCTCGCGTCATCGTCAGCAATGATACGCCGGATGGAGGCAAGGATTTCCTCCATCGAGGGCTCTTGCGCCTTAGCCGTCTGCGTCATTCCCCAATAATCCCGACATACTCTCTACGTTCCGAGCGGGGATAGACCAAGTCCTCATCCGCGCGAATCGTTGTCGCCTACCTTTTATACGCCAGAGGAGAGCCGATTTGGCAGATGGAAAGTCTGACTGCGCAAGGAACTGTGGACACGAAGCTGGTGGGGGCTTTGATTCGCTTCACCGCCCGTCGGGGGTGCGCACGCCGGCCCAGGTATCGCGCACCTGCTGGTAGTGCACGTTGGAGTCGTAGGTCGGTACATGCAGGGCGAGCACCTGCGGTGACAGCCGGCCGACTGCCGACAGCAGCGTATACGACGCCACCACCCGGTCGCGCTGGGCGGTCACCAGCGACACCCGCGCATTCACCAGTTCCTGCTGCGCGTTGAGGACGTCGAGCGTGGTGCGCTGGCCGACGCGCGCTTCCTCGCGCACGCCGTTGAGCGCAATCTCGGAGGCCTGCACGCTCGCCTGCGTGGCCTCGATATTGGCCTTGGCCGCATCAAGGTTGCCCCAGGACTGCACCACCGTCTGACGTACCTGGTCGCGCGCGGTATCAAGATTAAGCCGCTGCTGCCCGAGCGTCTCCTTGGCCTGCCGGATGAGCGAATATTCCGCCCCGCCCTGATAGATCGGCACGGTGAGCTGGCCGAGCACCGCCGCGTTGAAGCTCTTGAGCTGGAGC